>JAISBQ010000223.1 GCA_031266115.1 Bifidobacteriaceae bacterium | reverse complement strand
CGCACCCTCGACGTCCACATCAACCGCCTACGCGAACGTTTCGGCCCCGAGACCGGCTTCCGGATTGTCACGGTCCGAGGGCTCGGCTACCGCGTGGAGGACATCTGACCATGTCCGACGCCGTCGCCCCACCTCCCGCCGACGCATCCCCTCGGCGACCGGCGCCCGACGCCGTCCCGTCACCGGAATCCCACCCGCCTCGCCGGCGGCGGGTGCCCGCCTGGGTCCAGGACGGAAAGACACGCGAGCCAGGCCGCCCGCCTCGCCGGCCAAGTAGGCAGCGCGGATCACGGCCCGATCCCAGTGGCGGGATCGGCGTGCTGGCGCTGGCGGTGCTCATGGGGGCGACCATGACGGTGGGCTGGTTCGGCGCCGAGGCCCTGTTCCGCCTCACCGGCCGCCCATCGGCATTGCCAGCCTTCCTGGTCGCCGTCACTTTGGGTCTGGGAATGTGCGCACTGGCCGCATTCATGGCCTCTGTGCTTGCGAGGAGGGGCCAGCTCAACCAGTGGACGCTGGGCGACCGCATCCTCGATGCCCTCGAACGCATCGGGCGCGGTGACTTCGACATCCACATCGAGAACGCCGGGCGCAGTCCGTTCGGGGACGTGGTGGATTCGGTCAACTCAATGGCCCGGGAACTCGGGACGCTGGAACAGCAGCGCCAAGACTTTGTCTCCGCGGTGTCCCACGAGATTCAGTCTCCGCTGACCTCAATCACCGGGTTCGCCGGTCTCCTGCGCGAGCCCGGCCTCGACGAGGACACCCGGCGGCACTATCTGGACGTCATCGCCGCCGAATGCCGGAGGCTATCCGCCCTCGGGTCCAACCTGTTGCGCCTGTCCGCTCTGGACGAGGCCCAGATTGAGGCGCGGGCCTTTCGGCTCGACGAACAACTGCGAGACGTCATCCTCACCCTGGAGCCGCAGTGGTCCGCCCGCCAAGTCCCGGTGGAACTCGACGCTCCCGACGCGCGCGCCCACGGCGACCCGGATCTCCTGCGCCAGGTCTGGGTCAACCTGGTCCACAACGCCATCAAGTTCACGCCCCCAGGCGGCCACATCCTCGTGCGAATCGAACCGTGGACACCTGGACCGGGCGGCAATGGCCCGAGGGGATGGCGGGTCGATGTCGAGGACAGTGGAGACGGCATCGTCCCGGCAGATCTGCCCCACATCTTCGAACGCTTCTATCGCGGCGACAAGGCCCGTGCGACCGGTGGCAACGGCCTGGGGTTGGCGCTGGCGAAGCGAATTGTGGACCTCCATGGCGGACGAATCGCGGCGGCGAGCCTCCCGAACCAGGGGAGTACGTTCACTGTTTTCCTGCCCTGACCTCTGCGGCAGCACCTGCTTGGCCCGATCCGCCGAGCGTTTGCCTCCCGTTGACACTCGGTTGATGCTGCGTTGATGCGCACCCCCAAGGCTGGTCGGCGTTCACCACACAACCGACATCGCCTAGGAGGCATACATGAGCGTGATCGAGGTCGAGGACCTGGTCAAGCAGTACAAGCGGGCCAAGAAACCTGCCGTCAGGTCCGTCAGCTTCGAGGTCCAGGAGGGCGAGTTCTTCGCGTTCCTCGGCCCCAACGGAGCCGGCAAGACCACCACCATTTCCATCCTCACCACCACCCTGTCCAAGACCTCAGGCCGGGTCCAGATCGCGGGCTACGACGTGGAGACGCAACACCGCGACGTCCGTGACCACATCGGGATCATCTTCCAGCGGCCCACCTTGGACCGGACCTTGACCGCAGAGGAGAACATCCGCATCCACGCTTGCCTCTACGGCATGTACACCTACCGGCCCACCTACAGGATGATGCCTGCGTCGTATCGCGAACGGGTCGAGCGGTTGGCCGGCGTTGTCGGTGTGGAAGACTCCCTGTTCACTCGCGTCAGCAAGCTGTCCGGGGGGATGCAACGCAAGTTCGAGGTAATCCGGAGCCTCACGCACACCCCCCATGTCCTGTTCCTCGACGAGCCCACGCAGGGCCTCGACGCTGTCGCCCGCCACGACCTGTGGGATTACCTCGATCAGGTGCGCCGCGAGTGGGGCACCACGGTGTTCCTCACCACGCACTACATCGACGAGGCCGAGGGCGCCGATACGGTCTGCCTCATCGATCGGGGCGAGATCGCCCTGTGTTGCCCACCGCAGGAGATGAAGCGGCGGCTCGGCGCGTCGACCCTTGAGGACGCCTACGTGGGCTACCTGCGCCACACCGCGGACGATGCCGTCCCCGCCCTGGGTGGCCTAGTCGCCTCAGGCGTGGGGCACGAAGGCGAGCGGGGGCGGGGAGCATGACACCGGCATCGGCGGCAAGGACCGCGACGAGAGGCGGACAGACCGCGCACGCGGATTGGGAGGCGACGCGCCGGATTCCCCGCGCCGCACGCGAGGCGAACGCAGTGCTGGCGGTGGCCGCCCGGGACATCACGTCCATGCTCAAGAGCCCCAGTGGCGTGATCACCGCGCTGCTGATGCCGCTCCTCATGATGGGGATGATCGGCGGGACCCTCATGCAGAACATGGCCGGAGGCCTGGGGTTCGATTTCGGGGAGTTCATGCTGGTGGGGATGCTCGTGAACATGCTGTTCATGATGACCACCATGCGGATGACCTCGCTCGTGGACGACGCCGACGAGGCCTACTCGGCCGAACTACTGGTAGCGCCGGTGTCGCGCTACGCCATCGTGGTCGGGAAGATACTGGGATCCTCCTTCATGGCGCTGATCTCCTGCCTCGGGGTGTTGGCTGTCGGTGCAGTCATGGGGATCACGCTGGCGCCGTGGCAGCTCCTGGTGTTCTTGGCGTTGGCGCCGCTGTTGTGCCTGTCCGGCGGCGCGCTGGCGATGATCGTTCTCGGCACCATCAAGAACAACACGACCGCGAATGCGGCCGTGATGCTGATCTCGATGCCGCAGATGTTCCTGGCGGGGGTCATCATCCCGATCAGCCAGTCGAGCGGCCTGCTCGGCGTGTTGAGCCGGGCTATGCCAATGACGTACTGCGTGGACCTCGGCCGGGCTGTGGTCTATGCCGGGCGAAGCGACTATGACGCGGTGGTGATGTTCAATCCGGCGGTCAACCTGGCCGCCATCGCCGGCATCACCGTGATCTGTCTGGTGATGGGCACATGGCTGTATGCGCGGTCGGAGAAGAACCGATGACGTGTTGTGCGGCGGCCCTATCGGTGGGCGATACTGGGATCGAACCAGTGACCTCTTCCGTGTGAAGGAAGCGCGCTCCCCCTGCGCCAATCGCCCGCGGGACCTGACGATATTAGCCGACTTTGACACCAGGGCAAGACGGACGGACGGCGGCGGCGGTGCGCGTCGGGGGGCGCGCGCCCCGCGCCGGTGTCAGTCCACCATCTCCTCATGATCCCGGAGGTCGCTCTGGGGCAGGTCGTTGACCGTCAGGTCCGCGACCTCGGTGAACGTGCTCAGGTCATACACTGCGACGGCCGCGGCGGAGCAAATGTACAGATGGTCGCCCACCCTCACCCCGCGGGGAATCGGGTCGACACCGTAGCCTGGAGCGCTGTCTAGCGGGAGGATGGCCCGCCGGGCGGCACGGCCGCCATCGTCCACGGAATAGACGAGGTAGGAGGTCGATGTCCTGTCAGACTCCCACGACATGGCGGGGAAACCGATGAGGCCGCGGTCCGGGTCCGCCCACACGGCTCGGTGGTCGCTCATCGCGACAGAATCGTCTGCGTCCACAACGGCGCTGGTCAGTTCGGTCACCGCGTACGGGTCGGTGATGTCGAAGAGGGAAATCTTGAGCTTGTCCGTGAACCCATTCTCGTCGGCGTTGACGCCGAGGCCCACCAGCCGGCCGTCGCCCCACGGGTGAAGGTAGGTGCTGAATCCCGGAATCTTCAGGGCGCTCATCACGCGCGGCGCGTCGGGCCGGGTCAGGTCCACGGCGAACAACGGATCGACCTGTTGGAAGGTCACCACGTACCCGGTGGTACCGGCGAACCGGACCGCTTGGACCGATTCGTCCTCGACCAAGTCCACCGCGCCGACCTGGGCCAACTCCCCGTCGAGGACCAGCAGTGAGACGCTCTGCGACCAGATCTCGGTTGCCGGATCTGGTCCGCTGGACGTGATCACCACCCGCAAATGCCCTGCGAACTCATCCAGAGCGAACTGGTTGAGCAGCGTGCCGGGCACAGCGCGTTGCGCCGCGACTTTGAGATCGGAGTCTCCCAAGGCGATCCGGGTGATGTGGGTCTGCACCGGATCCTGCCCGTAGTCCGGCGCCGCAAGGTACAGGTTGTTAGGGCTCATGTAGACGGTCTGTGACCCACCGAGCACGGCCTGGCGCGCGAGAGTCGTCCCGCCGGTCAGGTCGATCGCCGTGACGACGGTGTAGCGTGCCTCGCTCGGCGCGGGCACCACAGCGATATCGACCGGAGGCAGAGGGACCACGTCGTTATCGGCTAGACCGAGCGGGGCAAACGTGGTCGGGTCGCTCTC
>JAISBQ010000117.1 GCA_031266115.1 Bifidobacteriaceae bacterium | reverse complement strand
GCCAGCGGGCACACATAGATCGTTCCAGCCCCACCGGAGCCGTGCCCAACTCCCGAAGCCGCGACAACACCCAAGGGTGCAATCGCTATCGCAATGGTCCACACGCAAAGCCATCTGAGCGAGCGAACAACCCCCATCTTGTGCCACGAAACGCCACGCTCCAACGACATCTGCTGACTGTTCCTGACGGCACCCTTCGTGCGTCTGCTGGGCATCCCGACACTCATGATCTCATCGCTCCTCTCCCTAGCTAACAGTTCCATACAACGGGGAGCCACCCAGCAATGGATTTCCGACCTGCACCATTCCCGCGTCGATCGCATACACGTAGACCGGAACCGAGCCTCGATATGACGTGGCAAATGTCCCAAAGAACCCGTGATTCTGCCCAGTGGCAGGGTAGGCATTCGCGACATCAGGACGCGATACGTTCGCTGTTAGCGCGTGACCTTCTCCCACACCCGCTGGACCGCCAACGTAGACGTGCACTTGCAGCGCGGCGGTTGGAGCATCCGGATCAATCGCCCAGCCACTCACCGACACCACTCCGGATCCCCCTGCTGTTCCGTCTTGGACACCAAAGGGGACTCGCCCGGTGGCGTACACATCGGTAGTGCTCGCCGAGACAGCCGCGTCAATACTTGTAAAGAGATTTACATTGGTCATGACGTTATCGAGGTTCATCTGGGCGCTGCCAGAGAGAATTCCCATGGCGATAGCACTTCCGTCGGGGTTCACTCCATACAACGGACCGCCGCTATCTCCGTAAGTCGAGAGACTCACTCCGGAGTCCGGCACCCATGCCACAAGTGATTGAATTAAGTGGCTCGATACGTTGTCAGGAAGACTCAGTGTGGACATTGTCCCGGTGACACCCACCGCTCGGATGTACCCACACCGTTCCTGCGGCGTCGTTGCCCCCTGGGTGCAGGCACGTGTGCCCGAAGCCGGAGTAGCCTTCCCGACGACAAGCCGTGAGAGGTTCGAGTTGACGTAGATCGATGGCGTCAGAGACGCTCCGTTTGAAACACCGAACACTGCTGTATCACCGGACGCATTGGCGCGGTGGAAAATAGTATTCATCTCCATCGACGCGTACTGAGTCACTCCCCCTAAATAGGTTTTCGCGCCATTCGGCGCGCAATGTCCGGCGGTCAACACGAAATACCCGTTGGCGTTCTTGGTCTGAAGCCCTGTCGTGCAGGCGCCCCCAAACGACTGAGCGCTAGCAGTCCATTCCAACATGAGCCTCTTCGCTCCACGGAGCGGAGTCGAATTGACGCTCTCCAGGGCACTCATTTGTGACGCTTCACTCAGCGTGACGCGTGGAACCGCCGGCGAGATGGCGTCTTGACTGCCGGACAGCATGGCCTCCTCTGAGCGTTCAACCACTGTGAGATCGGGTTCCGTCTGCAAAGCCGCCGATGCGGTTTCCATGTCAGAAGCGCCAGCAAATCCGATGTTGACGATGGCATTCTCGTAGTCGATCCAATATGTCGTGGACTGTCCATCTACGACATCAAGGGCACCTTGTAGCGCCTCCTCCAATGCGGGCCGTGAAACGAGACACTCTTCGAACCGGACTGGGGCAAGGTCGGCAAAATGTGGAGCCGCTGTCGCGATTTCGTCTTCATCCAGGTTCAGGACACCAACAACAAAGGAATCCTGTTCCTCCGCCATCCAGGTGTCGACATACCGATCCGCGAAGAGTTCCTTCGCAGTCGCAACCACTTGATCTGTTGCAAAGAGTATCCCCGAAACGGGCGTCTCGGCGATCTCCAATTGACTATTCTCGTCTATCGCCTCTGCCGATCCGGCGTCAAAGGCGGGAAGCACCGCCGCAAGTCCGATGGCCAGCGCGCCGGCGATGACGCTCCGTGACACTCGCCTTTCGATCCAGTTGATATTCATGTACTACAAGTCCCCTCGCAGTGAGTCAGGCACCAAGAACAGGCTCGGGAGACGACCCAGAGGCGAAACTCCAGTCGAAGGACCAAGGACGCACCTAGCGGGTCGATCACCGTCCGTGCAAACGCTATCATGGATCTCGGCCAGGGTGTGGGTCATGTTTGTTGGTGGTGGTGGTCATGCTGGTGTTGGGTGGGTTGTCTTGGGGATGGTTCTTTCCCAGATTTGGTTGTAGCGGCTGGTTTGGTCGCCGGGCGCCTGGTGGGTGGAGCGGTGTAGGGCGCGTAGGGCGAGGATCGGGTCGGCGCCGTTGATGGTCCAGCGCATCCCGGACTGCGCGGCTCTGGCTTCGGCGAGGTTCTTGCACGCGGATTCCACGGCGCCGCTGCCGATGCATAGGTTCTGGGCCCGGAACTGGGCGTATCGCATGCGGAACCAGTTCTTCGTGAAGTACCCGAGGGCGGTGGCGACTTGGTCTTTGGTGTCTTGATCTGGGAGGGGCACGGCCCGGGCCATGGTGGCGAGGGCTTGGATGCGTCCGTGGTAGAGGTGGTCTTTGAGCTTGTCGGTGAACTCCTCGGGGTCTGGGCCGGGTTGGCCCAGGTGTGGTCTGAGCAGCTTGGCGAGGTCGTGGACGTGTTCGGCGGCGTGGTAGTAGTCGACGATCTGGGTGGCGTGGGGCCAGAGTTTGTCGGCGAGGTTCCATATCCACGTCGCGCCGTCGGCGATCACGGCCAGGCGTGGCGCGCGGGCGAAGTCGCGGCGGACCGCTTCGGCGGCTATATCGCAGGTGAAACCCTCGGCCTGGTTGAAAGTCGCGACATACGAGGTCGAGTCGGGGTCCAAGACAGGCTGGCCATGGCGATCGCAGCGGGTTTGGGTGGACAGGCGCCCGATTTTGACTTCCCTGGTTTTGGCGGACCCGTCGGGTTGTTTGCCGGGCCGCCCGGCGGTCTGTGTGGGCACCATGGGCAGGCCTGTCCCATCTGCGAAAACATAGGCTGTGGCGCCCGGGTCCCAGCGGCGCCTGTAGGCGCCGGGCCCGGCGCACGCCACGCGCGCGGTGTCGGCCTCGATCAAGGCGCGGGCCGCGGCCCCGGACCGTTTCGCGATCCGGTCGGCGGTTCTCGCGGCCACGACCATCTCGCCGGTGATCTCCTGAAGCAGTCCCGCAGCCCTCGCGAACGGCATCTCCCTGGCCGCCGCAGTCACAGCCTTGTCCACAGCCATCGAGGTGGTTTGCCGCCCCAGGCCCAGCGCCTGGTCGGCGGGATGCCAGCCCCTGCGGCAGGCCCGGCAGTAATGGTAGGCGCGGCGCACCCTCACCGGCCCGGTCATGGTGGTGATCGTTCTCGACCTGACCGAGTGGGCGGACACCATGTGGCCCTGCCCGCAGTCGGCCAGGCCGGGCACGCGGGCGGCCACTGAGATTCGCGGCCCCCTCGACCATCGCCCGCCCGATCCGGGACACGGCCTCGCGGGCCGCGGCCTCGAACACGTCGACCAGCTGGCCCTCCTCGCCGGCCGCGGCCCGGCGGGCCCCAGCGACGAACCCAGCCACCTCGGCGGCCGCCAAGCCCGCCAACTCGCCCGTCAACCGGACGAAGTCCTCCCCCGAGAGCCCCCTTTTTCTCCCGCCGCCACGCGGGCAGCCGGGCCGGGCCTGCTTCGCCGCTCCAGGTCGCGGGCCGACAACTCCGCGTTGATATCCGCGATCTCGCCGACAGTCGCCTGGAACGCGTCCCACCTGGCGCAACGCGCCCGGAACTCATCAGCCAGATGCGCCGGCACGGCCTTCTTGACCGTCTTACCGGACCGGTAGCGGTGCACCGACCGGTACGGCCCATGCCTCTGATCCCCGCCCTGAGCGCAGTGGCAGCCCGGCTTGCCGCAGGCCAGCCGCTCCTCCTGGAACGATCCCGGCGTGAAGTCCTGCAACCCCGCGAGGTCCCCTACCAGCCGCTCCCGGCGACCCCGGAGCTCCTCGTCTGTCCTGGCGTCCCGCTCTTCCATCTGGTGCCTCCCCAAGTCTTAGAGTGTATCTCTCCAAGCCTAAGGCCAACACCAGCCACAACACGCAAACAACACGCAAAAGACTCACACCCTCTCGGCCAACAGCGCTCTTCATCGTGCATTTTTGGGAAACCTCACGCTTCCTTCGCGTTCCTTGTGAGTGGGTGAGCGGTCGGGCGAGCACCGTCGTGATCACCCTTGGCACCCACGCTATCGGGCCGGGCGCGGGCGGGGGCTCCTCATCGCCCAGCGTTCACTCCCCAACAGATCACTTGAGGAGGCCGCCCTTAATCAACCACGATCCATCTCCGCTCCCCCAACCAAATCGCCACCGTCACCCGCAGCGCATTACGCCAGGCGGGAGGTGGCTTCTCGGGCGAAGGCTGCCAGGGCGTGCTTGGCCGGGCTTGGCGGGAGGGGCGCCAAGTCAGCGATCGCTGCCTCGGCCCAACCAGTCGCCGTGGCGCGGGCTTGGGCGGTGACCGGGTGGGCGGCCAGGGCCGCCACCGCGTCGGCGAGGGCGCCGGGGTCCGAGAGGTCGCCGTCGAGGATCGCGGCGAGACGCACCGCTTCGGACGAGTTCCCGGCCTCACGATCAGCGCACGCCTCGGCCTGAAGCAGCAACGCCGGCAGGGTCGCGATGTGCTCCCGCAAATCGGTGCCGGGAGTCTTTCCGGACACAGCTGGATCGGCCGTCAGATCGATGAGGTCATCGGCCAGCTGGAACGCCACGCCAACCTTCTCGCCGAACTCCACGGCCGCGGCGATCACCGGCGCCGGACACCCAGCGAGCAGCGCGCCCAGATGGGCGGCGGCCGCGATCAGTGAGGCCGTCTTGTCCCGCAGGACACTCAGATGGTGGGCAATCGGATCCTCGCCAGGCGGCGGACCGACCGTTTCGCGAATCTGCCCGCGACACAGGCGGGCGAACGCCTCGGCCTGGATGCGCACGCACTGCGGGCCCAGCCCCGCCACGATGGTCGACGCCCGAGCGAACAACAGATCGCCGGTGAGGATCGCCACCGCGTTCCCATACCGGGCATGGGCCGATGGCGCGCCCCGGCGCAGCGCCGCGGCGTCCATCACATCGTCGTGGTAGAGCGAGGCCATATGCGTCAACTCGACCACGGTCGCCGCGTCCAGGACCGCGTCGCTGCGCCCCTGGCCGAGTTCGGCCGCCAACAGGACCAACGTGGGGCGCAGCCGCTTCCCGCCGGCCCGCAGCAGGTGGGCACAGGCCTTCGCGATCATCGGATCGGCATCGTCGGTCGTTGCCGCCAGCCGCCGCTCCACCTCGGCCACGCCGTCGACCAACGAGCGAGTCAACGCTTCGGAATCGTCACCGCGCGCGTCCGCGCCACCCGGGCCGGCCGGCCGATCCGTGGCGGACCCGCCACACGCGGAAACATCGCCGGCCGACACCCCGGACTCGCCGCCAAACGCATCCGCGCCAGCCGAGTCCACCGGGCGACCCATGCCGGGCCCGCCAGATAACGGAGCGTGGCCGGAGGTGGTCACGGCAGGAGCAGCGCGGCCTTGTCCGCAAAGTCCAGCACCGGGGTGGGCCACACGCCCAGCACCACGGTGGCGATCGCGGAGATCGCGATCGCGACGCCCGTCAGGCCCTCCGTCTTGACGCCCACAGCGCTCAGCTCAGTCGGCTCGGCAAAGAACATCGCCACGATCAGCCGGACATAGGCGAACGCTGCGACTGCCGAACAGGCGATACCGACGATGGCGAGCGGCGCAGCATCGGCTCCGAACGCGGCCGCAAACACCGCGAACTTCCCGACAAAACCGCCAGTCAGCGGGATTCCCGCGAAAGCAAGCACAAACAGGGTCATCGCGCTTGCGAGCACGGGGCTGGTCCGGCCGAGCCCGCGCCAGCGCTCGAGGGTCCGGGCCTCGCCCCCGATGTTCCCCTGCGCGTCGCGGGCGCGCACCAGCGTGACCACGCCGAACGCCCCCACCGTCGTCAAGCCATAGGTGAACAGGTAGAACAGTGCGCCGCTGATCCCCAGCGAGCTGAACGAGACCACGCCAGTCAGCACAAATCCCGCATGGGCGATGGCGGAATAGGCGAGCATGCGGACCACATCGGTCTGGGTCAACGCGACGGTGGTTCCCACGATCATGGTGAGGATGGTGACGGTCCACAGCGCCGGGCCAATGTCCCACTGCAACGGAGCGACCACGGTGTACACAATGCGCACCAAGGCGCCGAACGCCGCGATCTTGGTGCATGCCGCCATGAAGCCCGTCACCGGGGTCGGCGCCCCCTGGTAGACATCGGGTGTCCACATGTGGAACGGGGCAGCACCGACCTTGAACGCCAAACCCACCACGACCATTGCCAGACCCGCGTACAGCAACGGGTCGAGCCGGGGATCCCCGCCGGTCACCTCGTAGATGAGGTCGGTGAAATTCACCGTGCCGGCCGCGCCATACACCCAGGCCGTGCCGAACAGGAAGAACGCCGAGGCGAAAGCACCCAGGATGAAGTACTTGAAGGACGCCTCTTGGCTGAGCAGCCGGCGCCGGCGCGCCAAACCGGTCAGGAGATACAGGGGCAGCGAGACCACTTCGAGCGCCACGAACATGGTCAGCAGGTCGCCCGCGGCCGGGAACGCCAGCATCCCGCCCGTGGCGAACAGCACCAGCGGGAACACCTCGGTCTGGACCAGTCCCGCGGCCCGCGCCTTGTCCTCGGCGGCCGAACCGGGAGCGGCGGCGGCCTGGGGCGTGAAGGCGTCCTCGCCATCGGCGGTGCGGTCGGCGATGACGAACACGGCCACCAGTGCCGACGCCGCGACCGCTACCTGGACAAACAGGGCGAGCGGATCGATGAGCAGATGGCCCGCGAACGCCGACTCGCCCGTCCCGGCCCGCGACACGGCGAGAACCATCGCCCAGATGCCGGCGCCGGCGATCGCCGTCACGGCGAGCATGAGCTGAACAATCCGGCGCGCCTTCGCGGGAACGAACGCCTCGACGAGCACTGACACGACACCGGCCCCAAGCACGATGACGATGGGGGCGATCATTGACCAGGCGACGGCGGGCGCGATCACGGCGCGCTCCCTTCACTCGGGCTGGGTGCTACGGCGGCCGGATCGCCGGATGGCGAGGTGACCGCGGCCACGGTCACGGCGGCATCGTCCGAGGTGACATCCACGGCCGGCGCCGGGTAGAAGCCGAGCACCAGCAGCGCCGCGATCAGCGGGCCGACCGCCCACAGCTCCCGGGCGCTGAGATCCGGCACATCGGCCAGGTCCTCGCGCGGGGGACCGGTGAAAATCCGCTGGTAGGCGATGAGGATGTACAGCGCCGCCAGGATGACACCGACAGTGGCGACGATGGCGGCCGCCGGGAGAGCCTGGAAGGTCCCCACGATCACCATGAACTCCGAGACAAACGTCGACATGCCCGGCAGGGCGATAGCGGCCAGACCCACCACGAGGAACGTCCCGGCGAGCAGCGGCGTGGTCCGCTGCAGACCGGGCCCCATCTGATCGATCCGATGGGTGGACCGCCGTTGGATGAGCATCCCGGCCAGCAGGAATAGCGCGCCCGTCGCCAACCCGTGGTTGATCATGTAGAAGGCGGCGCCCGCCTCGGCGGTCTGCGTGAACGCGAAGATGCCGAGCACGATGAACCCGAAGTGGGAGACGGACGTGTAGGCGATCATCCGCAGGATGTCCGTCTGCGCGAGGGCGAGAACCGCACCCCACAGGATCGACACCACGGCCAACACCGTGATCACCGGCGCGGCCCACTGGGCGGCGTTCGGGAACAGCGGCAGGCACAAAGTGATCATTCCGAACGTGCCCACCTTGTCCAACACGCCCACCAGCAGGACGGACGTGCCGGGCCGGGCCGCCTGAGCGGCATCGGGCAGCCACGTGTGAACCGGGAACATCGGTGCCTTGATCGCGAACGCGACAAAGAACGAGAGGAAAATGAGCCGCTCGGCGGTGGGGCTGAGTCCCACCAGGGCCGCCTGGTCGATGAGGAACGCGTCCGGTCCCCGCGGGCCCGCCGCCCACAAGGCGATCACGCCGGCCAACATCACCAGCCCGCCCGCCAGCGAATAGAGCAGGAATTTCAGCGCCGCCGCCTTGCGGCGCTCACCGCCAAACGAGCCGATGAGGAAATACACGGGGATGAGCATGGCCTCGAACACCACGTAGAACAGGACAATGTCCCTCGCCGCGAACGCCGCCACCATGAACGATTCGCAGACCAGCACCAGCGCCGCATAGCGGGCGCTGCGGCCCATGGTGGGCTGCTCCTTCCACGCCGCGAGCAGGACCAGAGGCACAAGAAGGGTGGCCAGGAGGATCATCGCCAGCCCTGTTCCCGTCACGCCCAGCGCATAGGAGATACCGAACTGGGGAATCCAGGCGACCTGCTCGGTGAGGCGCACGTCGCCATCGGCGCCGCAGTACGCGACGATCGCCCCGACGGTGCCCGCCAACACCGCGAGCGACCACACCACAGCGACGGGCCGGGCGAACCGGTGGAGCGGGCGCACCAGCCACACCAGCAGGGCGCCGAGGGCAGGGGTGACCACCAGTGCAGTCAGCCATGGGAAGTTCTGCATCGTTGCCTCACACCCTCCACGCCAGGACAACCGCCACGAGGACGATGACGCCGGCCACCATGGTCGCGGCGTAGGACCGGACGTAGCCGTTCTGGACCAACCGCACCACCCGTCCCACGGCGACGGCCAGCCACGCGACGCCTCGCACGGCGCCGTCCACCACATAGGTGTCCGTCGCCGCGGCCGCCGTGACCACGGCGCCACCGGGTTTGACCAGCAACTCGTTGTTGACCGCGTCTTGGTACAGGTCTGCGCGAGCAGCACGGACGAGCCTCCCGCCCGGCGGAGGGAGGACCGGGACCGGCCGGGCGGCGTACATCCGCCATGCCAGCGCGACGCCCGCCGCGACCAACACCAACGTCGCGACCGTGATGACCGGGACGTGGAGCACCGGATCGCCGTGATCCGCCGGCCCGATGACCGGCGCGAGCCAACCGGTGAACCCGGTGGCGGACAGCACCCAGCCCAACGCCACCGAACCGACCGCGAGCACGATCATGGGTCCGGTCATCAGCGGCGAGGGCTCGTGGGGATGGGCGTCGTCCGTCCAACGGGCCTTGCCCTGGAAGACCATGAAGAACAGGCGGGACATGTAGAAGGCGGTCATCCCGGCCCCCAGCAGAGCGACGGTCCCGAACACCCAGGGGGCGGCGCCATCGCCCACGAAGGCAGCCTCGATGATCCTGTCCTTGGACCAGAACCCCGCGAAAGGCGGGACACCGAGGATCGCGAGCCAACCCGCCATGAAGGTCACCCACGTGATCGGCATGGCGCGGCGCAGCGCCCCGAAGCGCCGGGCGTCCACCTGATCGCCCATCGCATGCATCACCGAGCCGGCTCCGAGGAACAGACCGGCCTTGAAGAACCCGTGCGTGAGCAGGTGCATGATCGCGAACGCGGCACCCACGGGCCCGAGTCCCGCGGCCAGCATCATGTACCCGATCTGGGACATGGTCGAGGCGGCTAGCACCTTCTTCATGTCGTCCTTCGCCGCGCCGACCACCGCTCCAAAGACCAGGGTGATCGCCCCGACGATGACGACCACGAGCCGGGCGGTTGGCGCCTGGACGTAGATGGGCAGCGAACGGACCACCAGATAGACGCCAGCGGTCACCATGGTGGCCGCGTGGATGAGCGCTGAGACGGGGGTGGGACCGGCCATTGCGTCCCCGAGCCAGGATTGCAGGGGGAACTGCGCAGATTTCCCGCAGGCGGCCAGGAGCAGGGCGAGCCCGATGGCGGTCGCGAGCCCCGTCGAAGCCTCACCGGCCTCGGCAAAGACGCCCGCGAAGTCCAGCGTGCCGAAGTTCGCCACCATCAGCCCCATCGCGACGAGGAGACCGACATCGCCGATCCGGTTGGCGATGAACGCCTTTTTGGCGGCCACCGCGTACTGTGTCCGCCGGTTCCAAAAGCCGATGAGCAGGTAAGAGGCAAGGCCCACGCCCTCCCATCCCACGAACAGCACCGCGAAGGAATCGGCGAGCACCAGCAGGCACATCGCGGCGACGAACAGGTTGAGGTAAGCGAAGAAGCGCCGCCGGTCGGCGTCGTGGGCCATGTAGGCGATCGAGTAGATGTGGATGAGGGCGCCGACGAACGTGACCAGCAGGACAAACGACAGGGACAGCGGATCGATCCTCATCGCGGCCTCGACCGCCAGGCCGCCGGGCGAATCCGGAATCCAGGTGAACAGGACGGCCGTGAAGGACCGGCCGTCGGCCGGGTGGCCGAGCATGTCGATCAGGCCTGCCAGTGCGATCGCGAAGCCGGCGATGGGGGTGGCGACACCGAGCAGGTGACCCCACCTGTCGCTGCGGCGCCCGGCGAGCAGGAGGATGGCGGCCGAAGTCAGCGGGATCGCGACCACGAGCGGCATCAGGGCGATGGCGCCCGTGGCGGGCGCGGCGGCGACCTCGGTGGCCGCGGTGACAAGGGCGACGGTGTGAGTCATGTCAGTGCCTCAGCAGATTCTCATCGTCGACGCTCACTGTGCGCCGGGCTCGGAACAGCGAGACGATGATCGCCAGACCGACCACCACCTCTGCCGCGGCCACCACCATCACGAAGAACGCGATGACCTGGCCGTTCAGGTCACCGTTCTGGCGGGCGAACGCCACGAAGGCCAGGTTGGCAGCGTTGAGCATCAGCTCGATCCCCATGAAGGCGACGATGGCGCCGCGCCGCACCAGGACAGTGGTAGCGCCGATGACGAACAGCACCGCGGACAGGACGATGTACGGAGTCATTCCTCGCCCCCTTCGTCGGCGGGTGTGTCCGCAGCCGCGGGCTCGTCAGGTTCGGCTGCGCTGTCGGATTCGGCGGGTTCTGCCGGACCGTCGGGCTCGGCGGGTTCGTCGGGTTCCGCCGGGCCGTCCGATGGCGCAGGGTCGGCGGGCGCTGACGGCGGCAATGCCGACGGAGCCTGTGCGGCATCGAAGGCGGGTTGGGCTGCCGCGCCGATCTGCTGCGCCTGGCCGCGCGCACGCAGCGATTCGGGCACCGAGGTCGCGATGACCCCACCCATGGCATCAAGTGCCGGGACGTCAGCGGCATTGCGTCCGGCGTAGACGCCCGGCGCCGGAAGCGGGGTGACCTGAGTGCCGGCCTTCACCCGTGCGATCGACAGCTCTCGCTGCCCGCGCCGGGGTGTGAGCCGGACTCGGTGGGTCATCACCACAGCCCCCAAGGCCGCGGTGATGAGCAACGTGCCGACCAACTCCAGAGTGAACGGGTAATCACCGAAGATCACCGCGGCCACGCCGCCAGGATTGCCTCCCGACGGCGAGGCGGGGATGCCCGCGGGATCGGGCAGCGCGGCGCGCGCGACCGCCCCGATCAGCACCGCGGCCAACCCGAGCGAGAAGACCACGGAGGCGACGCGCTGACCCCGAATGGTCTCGGTGAACGAATCGGCCACGTCGACGCCCACCAGCATCAACACGAAGATGAACAGCATCATGATGGCCCCGGTGTAGACCACCACCTGGGCCATGGCGAGGAACGGTGCGTCCAGCGCCACGTAGAGGACGGCTAGGCACACCATGGTGGCCACCATGCAGATGGTGGCGGTCACGGCCCGCCGGGCGAAGATGAGCGCACTGGCAGCGACGACCGCGATGGGCGCCACCACCCAGAACAACACCCATTCCGCACTGGACATGGCGCCATCGGCGACATCGGGAATCATCGCTTCACCCCCTCCTGGGCGCGGCGAGCCGCCCCGGCCACGGAAGGATCAGCCGGGCGATGCGCGCGAACCCATTCGATCTGCTCGACGGCCGGCCCCGTGACCTTTCCGGCGTAGTAGTCGGTATCGCTCGCGCCGGGGGCCATCGGATGGGGACCGGCGAGCATGCCATCGGCGAGCGGAGCCAACAGCTGGTCTTTCTCGTAGATCATCCCGGCGCGATCTGGGCCGGCCAGCTCGTAGTCCGTGGTCATGGTCAACGCCCGCGTGGGGCAGGCCTCGATGCACAGCCCACAAAAGATGCACCGCAGATAGTTGATCTGATAGTCAGCGCCATACCGCTCGCCCGGCGAGTATTGCTCATCGGGCGTGTTGTCCTCGGCGTGGACGCTGATGGCATCGGCCGGGCAGGCCCACGCACACAATTCGCATCCCACACACCGTTCCAGCCCGTCGGGGTAGCGGTTCAGCTGGTGGCGCCCGTGGTAACGGGGATACGGCTCGATCTTCTCGAACGGGTACTGCTCGGTGACGGGCTTGGAGAACAGGGTCTTGAGCGTGACCACGAATCCCGCCCACGGTGCCACGCCCTTGGCGATAAAGCCCTTCGGCTTGCGCTCCCAGTTCAGCGACTCGTCGCTCACGGGACCTCACCTTCTTCCACGTTCTCGTCCGATGCCGCGTCACCCTGCCCGCCGCCATCGTCGGCATCCAGGACGATGACGCCGGTGGCCACCACCGCGCCGCTCGCCTCCGGCGCCACCTGGCCGGGTAGCGGCGGCACCGGGAAGCCGCCAGCATAGGGGTCGAAGGCGACCGGCTGCGCCGGGTCATCCGCGGTCTGGATGTTCTCCTGCGGCCAATACCAGACGATGGCGAACACGACGACGATGGCCGACAACAACGGGATGAACCACTCGTTGAACTGATAGCCGGTGAACCGGTCCACGGCCTCGACGCCGGTCAGCAGCACCAGCCACCCCAATGACGCCGGCAGAAGCACCTTCCAGCCGAGTCGCATGAATTGGTCGTAGCGCAGCCGGACGAGGGTTCCACGCACCCACACAAACAGGAACATGACGGCCCACACTTTGATGAGGAACCAGATCAAGGTCCACCATCCGGTGTTGAGCGTCCCGGCGCCGACGAGGCTGAGGGGCCACGGCGCCCGCCACCCTCCGAGGAACAGCGTGGTGGCGATCGCGGAGACGTTGAGCATGTTGATGTACTCGGCGAGGAAGAACCACGCGAACTTCATTGAGGAATACTCGGTCATGTAGCCCGAGACCAACTCGCCTTCGGCCTCCGGCAGATCGAACGGCAGCCGGTTCGTTTCGCCAAGCATCGACACGAGGTACAAGATGAAGCTCGGCACCAGCATGACCGCGTACCACATGCGGGTTTGACCGGTCACGATGGCGGATGTCGACATGGATCCGGACACGATGAACACGGCGACCAGGCTCAAACCCATCGTCAACTCGTACGAGATGACCTGGGCGGTCGAGCGGACCGACCCGAGCAGCGAATAGGTGGAACGCGAGGACCACCCGCCGAGCACAATCCCGTACACGCCGATCGATGTGATAGCCAGGATGTAGAGGACCGCGACGGGGAAATCCGTGAGTTGTGCGGGGGTGGAAAAATCGGTGAATGGGATAGTCACGCGATCGCCCATGGGGATGACAGCAAACACCATGAGGGACGCGAAGACCGAGATCATCGGGGCGATGATGTAGATAACCTTGTCGGCGCGAGAGACGTTGATGTCCTCCTTGAGGAGGAGCTTCATGGCGTCGTAGACCGCTTGGAACAGGCCGAGGGGGCCGCGGACGTTCGGGCCGAGCCGCGATTGCATCCGGGCAACGAGGCGCCGCTCGAACCAGAGGGCAAACAAGACGGAGACCAGAGCGAACACAAGGATGAGGACCGCTTTGACGGCGACCACCCACCCGGTGTCATCCGAGAAGTCCGCCGTCGTGAGGGCTGGATCCTCGGCCGCCCGCACCACAGCAGCCATGGCGCTCAAGGCATTCACGTGTGCACCTCCGGTTGATCGGTGGGAGCCGCTTCGATATGGACGATGCCGGCGCTCGCCCCCAGCGTCGCGCGCACCTGGCAGGACGGCGAGTTGGTGGGGAGCCAGACCACCCGGTCGGGGATGTCGGCGATGCGGACGGGCACGACGATGGCGCCGGCGGCGGTGGAGACCTGGAGAGGCTCACCGTCGCGAACGTCGATCTCGAACGCCGTCGCGCGGGACAGCACGGCGAAGGGAGCCTTGGCGGTGGCCGCAAGATGCGGCTCGCCGCTGCCGAGGCGCCCAGCGTCGAGTGCCAGGTGCCAGGTGGCCAGGAGCGCCTCCCCGGCCACCGGCGAGGGCGGGACGTAGGAGGCTGGGGTGGAGCCTTCCGCGGGCGGGATGGTGTTCTCGGGTGCGGCCGGGTCTTGCGTGGACGGGACGGAATCCTCGGGCAGAGTCACCTCGAGCGGGGCAGGGTCGTCGGGCGGGCTCGCCGCGGGAATCGGGGTCTCCGCGGCACCTGCGGCCTCGGCCAGGACGGCGTGGGCGGCCGTCAAGGAGAGATCCACCGGGACGCCGAGCTTCGCGGCCAGGGCGGCCAGCACGGTGGCGTCCGACATCGCCGTGGTGACCAGTACCTGGGGGAACGGCCGCATCCGGCCCTCCCAGGTGACATATGTGCCGGGCTTCTCCGCGGGCGGCGCGACGGGCAGGACCACGTCGGCGAGTTCGGTCACGGCTGAGGGGAGGACTTCGAGGCTGACCGTGAAGGCACGCTCCACCCCGGCGCGAGCCTGGGCGGGGTTCGGCAGATCGCCCAGCTCGACTCCGGCGATCAGCAGTCCGCCGATCTCCCCGGCCATGGCTGCAGCGAAGATAGCCGTGGTGTCGCGCCCAGCGCAGGAGCCGGGCTCGACGGGGCCGTCGGCGCCGCTGGGGCGCCCGGGGCCCATGGTGCCATCGGGGTTAGTCACACCGTCGGGATCCGTGGCGCCATCGGGATTCGTCGCGCTGGGGACCTCGAGGTCAGCCGCGGCGGAGCCCACAGCCCCACCATGCTCGGCGATGGCGGCGGCCAGGGCCGGACGCAGGGGGCCGGGCAAACACCCGGCATCGACCGCGCCGCGCTCGCCCACACGCCGGGGTATCCACGCCACGCGGGCGCCGGCACGCTCGGCGGCCAACGCACTGGTGAACGCACCTGGCGACAGCGCGAGGCGCTCGCCAAGGAGGATGACCGTCCCGGCCATGGCACCGGCATCGTCGGCAAGTGCGTCCAGGGCGGCGGCCTCGCCTCCAGGAACAACCTGGATAAGCGTGCCACCCAGGCGACGCACGCCGGGGCTGGCGTACGGGGCGATCGCCACGATGGTGGCTCCGGCCTTCACCGCCTCACGGCAGCGCAGGTAGACAATCCCGCCCTCTTCCTCCGGTTCGAACCCCACGAACACAATCCGCGTCGCGGACACCAGGTCATCGAACGTCACCCCGAGGCCCGTGCCGGCCACGGCCTGACCGAGGAAGCGCGCCTCTTCGGCGGAATGCGGACGAGCCCGGAAGTCGATATCGACGGTTCCCAGCACCGTGCGCGCCACCACCGAGTAGGCGAGAGCATCCTCGATGGTCAGCCGGCCACCGGGCACCACGCCCACGCCATCGGCCTCGGCCAGGCCCTTCGCCGCGGCGGCAATCGCCTCGGGCCAACTTGCCTGCCGGAGGATGCCACCCTCGCGGATCAACGGCGTGGTCAGGCGCTCGGGCAGGGACTGCCACGCGAACGCGAAACGGTCCTTGTCGCTCAACCATTCGCGATTCACCGCCGGATCGTTGCCGGCAAGGCGGCGGCGAACCCGGCCGCCGCGAACATCGACACGCACAGCGGAGCACGAGGAATCGTGCTCCGCCACCGACGGCGTGCTCACCAAGTCGAAGGGCCGCGAGCGGAACCGATACGCCGTCGAGGTCAGGGCACCCACCGGGCACAGCTGGACGATGTTCCCCGCGAAATACGACGCGAACGGTGTGCCGTCCGCCGCCAGTGCCGTGCCAGGGGCCTCACCGGGCGTGGGACTGTCTTCCGGGACAGGCGGCAGTTCGGTCGTGGCAGGCCCGGCGGCCGGCGCGAGGTTGGCGGTGTCGCCGATGGGGACCAACTCCGCGGTGACGGCATCGGCGGGATCGGCAAGGCCCGCCCGCGCGGCCGCCGGCGCGCCGGGAGCCGCCTCCCCGTGACCGGCGAAGCCGAGCACCTCCGGATCAAACCGACCAACCTGCTGGGAACCCCCGCGTCCCTGGAGGGCGATGAACGGGTCGCCCGCGATCTCGGAGGCGAAGCGGGTACAGCGTTGACACAGGACACAACGCTCGCGGTCGAGCAGAATCCCGGCGGTCAGGCCGATGGGTTTGGCGTAGGTCCGCTTGGAGCCCGTGTAGCGCGAGATATCCCGCCCGCTCGACATGGCCTGGTTCTGCAGGGGGCACTCGCCGGCCTTGTCGCAGATCGGGCAATCGAGGGGGTGGGTCGCGAGGATCAGCTCCATCACCGACCGCTCGGCGCTCGCCGCCGCCTCGGACGTGGCCGCGGTGTGGACCTCCATGCCCGCCGAGACCGGCATGGTGCACGCCGCCTGCGGCTTCGGGAAGGCCCGCAGTGCGCCATCGGGCCCGGGTGAGGCCACGTCGACCAGGCATTGGCGACATGCCCCCACAGGCGCGAGCAGCGGGTGGTCGCAGAACCGCGGAATGGCGATGCCAGCCCGCTCGGCGGCGCGGATGATCACAGTGCCTGGCTCGACACTCACCTCTACCCCATCGATCCTCAGCGTGACCAGGGCAGGGACGGGACTCACAGCGCCACCTCCTCAAGGAGGATCGAGGCGGCAGGGTCGAATGGACAGCCGCCCAAGTGGATGTGGTCCTCGTATTCGCTGCGGAAATACCTCATCGACGATGTCAACGCCGAGGGGGCGCCATCGCCGAGGGGGCAGAACGCCTTGCCCACGATGGACGCGGGGATATCGGCCAGAATGTCCAGATCCTCCGGTTTGCCCCTACCCTCCTGGATCGCCAGTACCGTGCCCCACAGCCACATGGTTCCCTCGCGGCACGGCGTGCACTTGCCGCAGGATTCGTGCGCGTAGAACTCCATCCACCGGGCCGTGGCCCGGACCACGCACGTGGTGTCGTCGAAGATCTGTATCGCTCGGGTGCCCAACATCGATCCGGCGGCCGCCACCTGCTCATAGTCGAGTGGTACGTCGAGGTGTTCCGCCGTGAACAGGGGAGTCGAGGACCCCCCGGGGGTCCAGAACTTCAACTCGTGTCCCGCCCGGATTCCCCCGGCCATGGTGAGCAGCTCACGCAGGGTGATTCCGAAGGGTGCCTCGTATTGGCCTGGGCGGGTCACGTGACCAGACAGCGAGAAGATGCCGTGACCCTTGGATCGTTCAGTCCCCATCGCGGTGAACCACTCCACCCCGCGGGCGACGATGCCCGGCACCGACGCGATGGTCTCGACGTTGTTGACCACCGTGGGACGCGCATAGAGCCCGGCGACCGCCGGAAACGGCGGCTTGAGGCGCGGCTGGCCGCGCTTGCCCTCCAGCGACTCCAGCAGCGCGGTCTCTTCGCCACAGATGTAGGCGCCGGCGCCCGCGTGGACCGTGAGCTCCAGGCCCCAGCCGCTGCCGAGAATGTCCTGCCCCAGCAAGCCGGCCGCCTTCGCCTCCTCGACGGCCCCCATCAGTCGCCGGTAGGCGTGCACAACTTCGCCACGCAGGTAGACGAACGCGTGATCGCAGCCGATGGCGTACGCGGTGATGGCGATGCCCTCCACCAGGAGGTGGGGGTCGGCCATCATCAGCGGGACGTCCTTGCACGTCCCCGGCTCGGATTCGTCCGCGTTGACCACCAGGTAGCGAGGGCCGCCATCGGGCTTCGGCAGGAAGGACCACTTCATCCCCGCGGGGAATCCGGCGCCTCCTCGCCCGCGCAACCCCGAGGCCTTGATCTCGTCCACGAGCGCGGACGGCTCCATCGTCAGCGCCTTCGCCAATGCCTGATAGCCGCCGTCCCGGCGGTACGTCTCCAGGCGCCACGAATCGGGCATGCCCCACCGGGCCGTGAGGACCGGAGTCAGCTCGCTCATCGTGCCCCCTTCCGTCCACGCTGATCGGCAGCCGGCGCCTGCCAGCCCTGGTCGCGGGCCACATCCCGTCCAGCCAGCGATGGCGCACCCGCGGAGGGACCCTCGCCCGCCAGGCCATCGTCGAACCCGGCAAGGGTCCGGGCGACCTCGGTGAACGTACGCAGGCGTACCGGGCCGCGCGTGGGCGCCACATCCTGCCCTGCCCGCAGCCCGTCCACCAACGCCGTGGCACTAGTAGGAGTCTGACAATCGAAAAACTCCCAGTTCGCCATGACAACCGGTGCGTAATCGCACGCCGCGTTGCATTCGACCCTCTCCAGGGTGAACAGGCCGTCCGGCGTGGTGCCCCCATCGCCGATGCCGAGATACTGGGCGAGGCGCTCAAAGATCGCGTCGCCGCCCATGATGGCGCACAGGGCCGTGGTGCACACGCCGAGGTTGTAGGTGCCCCCGGGGGTGCGGCGGAACTGGGTGTAGAACGTGGCGACCGCGCTGACCTCGGCGGGGGTCAGACCGAGCGACATTGCGCACAGCTCAATCCCATCGGGCGAGACGTATCCGTCCACCGACTGGACCAGGTGCAGCATCGGCAACAGGGCCGAACGCGGCTGCGGATAGCGCGCTTGGATCTCGGCAAACTCGGCCTCCAACCGTTCCGCGACCTGGGCATCGTAGGTCACCGATCCACCCCTCCCAGAACAGGATCGAGGGACGCCAGCCCCACGATCACGTCGGACACGGTCCCGCCGTTGCATAAGGCAGCGAGCGCCTGCAGGTTGTTGAACGACGGCTCACGGACGTGAGCACGGTAGGGCCGCGGGCCGCCATCGGACACGAGGTGAACGCCGTGGGAACCCTTCGGATGCTCAGTCTGCACAAACACCTGGCCGGCCGGCACCCGGAAACCCTCGGTGACCAGCTTGACGTGGTGGATCAGCGACTCCATCGACCCGGACAGCATCTCGCGCACGTGCGCAGGACTCTGACCCTGGCCGTCCGGACCGAGAGAAAGCTGCGACGGCCATGCGATGCGTTTATCAGCCACCATGACCGGACCAGGCGAAGCCTCCAGCCGCTCGATGCACTGGGCGGCGATCCGCATCGACTGGCGCATCTCGCGCATCCGGACCATGAACCGGCCCCAGGCATCGGCGGTGGTCTCCGTGACCACGTCGAACTCGACATCCTCATACCCGCAGTACGGCGCGGCGCGGCGCAGGTCGAACGGCAGGCCGGTCGCCCGCAGCACCGGGCCCGTGATCCCCAGGGCCATGCACCCGGCAAGGTCCAGATAGCCGATTCCCTCTAGGCGGCCACGGTAGATCGGGTTCTTCATCAACAGATCCTCAAGATCGTCGATGCTGCGCAGGACGCCGCCAAAGGCCCCGCGCAGGAAGGCCAAGGCGTCTGGTGGAAGGTCCTGGGCCACCCCGCCCACCCGCAGGTAGGCGTTGTTCATGCGCTGCCCGGTGACCATCTCGAAGAACCGCAGAATCTCTTCGCGCCCACGGAAGCCCACCGTCATCAGCGTGGTGCCGCCCAGCTCGTTGCCGCCCGTACCCACCGCGATCAGATGCGACGCCACGCGCGTGAGTTCGGCCATGAGCATCCGGATCAGCGCGGCGCGGGGCGGCACGGCACCGGTGATGCCGAGGAGCCTTTCCACCGCCAACACGTATGTCAGCTCGTTGGCCATCGACGCCACATAGTCCATGCGCGTGGTCAACGCCACGCCCTGGGTCCATGTGCGGTACTCCATGGTCTTTTCGATACCCGTATGCAGGTAGCCGACCCCGACGCGGGTCTCAGTGACCGTCTCGCCGCTCAGTTCGAGGATCAGGCGCAGCACTCCGTGGGTGGATGGGTGCTGCGGGCCCATGTTGACCACCACGCGCTCTTCGGTGAGGCGGGCAATCTCATCGGCGACATCGGACCAGTCCCCACCGGCCGCCGCCACGAAGGCGGCATCGTCGAACTCCGTGTCCGGCGGCGGCGCCACATGATCGGTGTTCATGAGTAATACCGCCTTCTCTCGTCGACCGGCGGGACCGAGGCGCCGTGGAACTGCACGTTCACGCCGCCCAGCGGGTAGTCCTTACACCCCGGATGTCCCACCCAATCGTTCGGCATGAGGATGCGGGCGAGCGCCGGATGACCGTCGAAGACGATGCCGAACATGTCGTACGCCTCGCGTTCGTGCCAATCGTGGGCGGGATAGACGCTCACGGTGGACGCGACATGTGGATCGGCCGCCGGTGCGGCGGTCTCCACCCGCAAGGCCCGCGCGCCGTGGGTGATGGACACGAGGTGATAGACCGCGTGAAGCTCCCGGCCGGCATCGGCGGGATAGTGGACACCGCTCACACCCAACGACAACTCGAACCGCAACGCCGGGACATCGCGCAACGCCTGCAACGTCGCCACCACGCCGCCACGGGAGACGTACACGGTCAACTCGCCGCGATCCACCACCACCTTCTCGATCTCTTCACCGCCGCCTGGGAGATTCGCGATCAGCGTGTCTACGGCATCGTCGAACCACTCCCCGTAGGGGCGCGGCGATGGTCCCGGCATCTCCTCGACCGCGTGAAGTCCGCCGAACCCCGACGTATCGCCCGAATCGGGCGCGCCGAACATCCCGTCGCGTGTGGGCAACCAGTCCACAGGGACCAGGGAACCTGTGGTCGCATCATCCGTGGCGGGGCCCGAAAGCTGGGACGCGTCGCTCATGCCAGGACTCCATTCACCGTGGCGGGACGAGCCTCGCCGGGGGCAAGCGTCGCCAGCGCCGCCTGCTCCACCGCGCGGGCCACCGTGGCACGATCAGGCCCAAGCGGCTCGGCCTTGATCTGCTGGTGTAGCTCCAAGATCGCGTGAATGAGCATCTCCGGGCGGGGCGGGCAGCCGGGCAGATAGATGTCCACCGGCACCACGTGATCGCACCCCTGCACGAGCGCATAGTTGTTGAACACCCCGCCCGTACATGCGCACGCCCCCATCGAGATGACCCACTTGGGCTCCGCCATCTGGTCATACACGCGGCGCACCACCGGCGCCATCTTGTGCGACACCCGCCCGGACACGATCATCAAGTCCGCCTGACGAGGCGACGCCCGGAACACCTCCATTCCGAACCGCGACAGGTCAAACCGCGCCGTCCCCGCCGCCATCATCTCGATCGCACAACACGCCAGGCCCATCGTCACCGGCCATGTGGAACCGGCCCGCAGCGTGCCCACCACCTTCGCGACGCTGCCCAGGGCAAAGGCGGGCACTTTACCTTCGACGCCATCCGCCATCGTGGGCCTCCTAGTCCCAATCCAGGGCGCCGCGGCGCCACTCGTAGACATACGGGACGGTGATGAGCGCAAGGAAGACCATCATGGCGACCGCAGCGAACAGCCCGAGGCCGGTGAAGTTGGCCGCCCACGGGTACAGGAAAACCACCTCGACATCGAAAACGATGAAGGTCATCGCGACCAGGTAGAAGCGGACAGGGAACCGGCCTCCGCCCCGCGGATGCGGGCTCGGCTCGATGCCGCACTCGTACTCATCAAGCTTGGACCGGTTGCGGCGATGCGGACCAAGAATCCAACTCGCGCCCAACCCGCCCAGGGCCAAGACCGCCGCCACCGCCGCCATGGCGAGGACTGGCACGTAACCATTGAGCACGGATGCCTCCTTCTCAGCCGGCGGGTGCGCCCCACACCGGCCCTTCACTGCCAACTACCTGTGCTGCCCTCATGCTGCCGGTGCCAGACGAACCAGCCCCTGAACGATGTGGTCGATCCAGTCGCCGCCCCGTGGCTCGTACAACCCGCTGAGCAGCCTCATGGTGAACCGCATCAGCGTCGGACGCCCAAGACCATACCGGGTGCAGACCCTCATGACCGCCGGATTCTCAATGAGGTTGACGAATACCCTGCCCAGGGTGAAGTACCCGCCCATCTCGGCGGCAAGCCCTCGCGGGTAATCGTTCAACGCCTGCTCCTTGCCGGCCCGCGTGTGGCAGGCGACCGAGGCCACGACAGCCTGGGCAGCGAGACGGCCAGACGCCATCGCGTAGCCGATCCCCTCGCCGTTGAACGGTGAGACCAACCCGGCTGCATCCCCCAACAGCGCCAGGCCGTCCGCGTAGACCGGCCGGCGGTCCGCGCCCATTGGCAACGCCGCCGACGCGGGTGCGGAGACCTGGTTCGCGGGGTCCAAAGGTCGCCCCGGGACGTTGGCCGTCCAGGAGGTCAGAAGCTGGCGGTAGTTCGCGGCAGGCCGGGTTGAAGCCGGCCCTGAGGTCGAGGTCGAGCGGACCGTGCCAAGGCCGACGTTGAGCCTGCCATCGGCCAACGGGAACACCCAGCCGTAGCCAGGCAGGAGAGTGGAACGGCCGGGCGGGCCATCCCACACCTCGAGGTGCGACTCCATGTACGGGACATGATCTGGGCCGGCCGGCTCGGTGAAGTACGTGCGAGCGGCCACCCCGAGCGGGCGGCCGGGCCGTCGCACGCGCCCGACGGCGAGCGCCAGACGGGCGGATGCGCCATCGGCCGCGAGGACGATTCCGGCCCGAAGGCGCCGCGGGGCCGGCGTGGGCGACGGCGCTGGAAGGGCCGGTGCTGAGAGGACCGGCGCGCCATGCCGTCCGGAGGAGGCCCCGGCGGCGGGATCCCACTCAGGCATGTCATCAGAAGGGGCGGGAGACGCGCCGGCCGGGGCGGCGGCGATGGGGGTAGGTGCATGGGAGGTGGCGGAGGGCACGGGAGGGGTGGTGCCCGAGGTGACGCGAGCGGGTGCGGCGGGTGCGCGAAGGGCGGCACCCGAGACACGAGTGACGGGTGCGGGGGTGGCCGGCGCGGGGG
>JAISBQ010000109.1 GCA_031266115.1 Bifidobacteriaceae bacterium | reverse complement strand
GTCGACAAACTCGTCGTCCTTCAGGATGACGGTCTCGAGGAGGCCGCGCAGCGCGTCTCGCCCGGCGTCGGTCGCCGTGGCGAGCCGGCCACGGGCGTCGCGGGGGTCGGTGGATCGCGCGACGAGCCCGGCTTGCTCCAGCCGGTCGAGCAGGCCGGTCATGGTGGCGCGAGAAACTCCCAGCGCGCTCGCGAGTTCGCCGGACCTGGTGGGGCCGCCGACAACCAAGAGGCCTACCACGCGGAACTGTTGGGGCGTCAACGCCACGGCGCCCTGCCGCTGCAGACCGGCGACGATCGTCATGGTGTGGAGGCGCTCAGTGATCTGTTTGAGTTCGTCGATCACCTGCATCCGCTCCGCTGCCTCGTCCATACCTGACCTTTCTGGACTCCCTCCGGGACCAATCTCCGCACTATCTTCACGGATGACAGTGATTTGTATCACACACACCAAAGTGCTTTGCCTTAGGCTAACCATACGGGTCCGCACCGCGGCCCGCCTCCGCCAAGTACCCAGGGAGAACGCCGTGTTTCGACTCGCCCGCCTGTCCATGCGCAACCGCGCCGTTGTCGCCTTGGTCACCATAGCGATCATCGTGGGCGGTGTCTTCGCCGTCGGGTCACTCAAACGGGAACTGATCCCCTCGCTCCAGATCCCAATGGCCGGGGTGATCGCCACCTATCCCGGGGCGAGCGCCGCCATCGTCGAACAGCAGGTGGCCGAACCCGTGGAGGGGGCCGTCCGGTCCGTAGCGGGCGTGGAATCCGTGGAGACCACCTCCCTGAACTCCGTCGCCATCGCCATGGTCTCGTTCCGCTACGGGACGGACATGGACGTGGCAAACCAGAAGCTCTCCACCGCCGTGGCCCGTCTCGCCACGAGCCTGCCGACCGACACCGAGACTCAGGTGATCGCCGGGTCTTTGGATGATGTCCCCATTGTGCAGTTGGCGGTGTCCGCGGACGATGGCGCCGCGCCAGACATCGACCGCCTCGCCCAATCGGTGGACTCGGTGCTGGTGCCGGAGCTGTCGCAACTGCCCGGCGTTCGCAGCGTCGATGTGTCCGGCTACGAGCCCCAGGAGGTGGTGATCGCGCTCGACACCCAGGCGATGGGCGCCGCGGGCATCCCCGCCACAGCCGTGGCGGACGTCCTGAAGAACAACGGGCTTGCTTTCCCCGCGGGCACCATCACCGAGGGCGACGAGACACTCGTGGCGCAGATCGGCTCGCCCCTGACTTCTGTCGACGAACTCAAGGCTCTGCCTTTGCTGGGATCCGAGCCCACCAGCGTGCTGGCGACCCCTGTCCGCTTGGGCGACGTGGCCGAGGTGGGCGTGGGACCGGCATCGGCGGCGTCCTATTCGCGGATCGATGGGTCGGATGCGGTCGCGGTCGCCGTGACCAAGACACCCGATGCCAACACCGTGGACGTCTCCCACGCCGTCGCCGACACGGTGGCCGATCTCGCCGACGTGTTAAAGGAGGACGGACTGCGGGTGGTCGTGGCCTTCGACCAGGCGCCCTTCATTGAGGACTCGGTGACAGGGTTGGCGACCGAAGGCACGCTTGGGCTGGTGTTCGCCGTCATCGTGATCCTCGTCTTCCTGGTGTCGCTGCGCTCCACCCTGGTCAGCGCCGTGTCTATTCCTTTGTCGTTGCTGGTCGCGTTCATCGCGATGCGGGCGAGTGGCCAGACCCTCAACATGCTGACCCTCGCGGCACTGACGATGGCGATCGGCCGGGTGGTGGACGATTCGATCGTCGTGATCGAGAACATCAAACGCCATTTGTCCTACGGGCAGGCCAAGGGCGAGGCGATCCTCGGTGCGGTCCGCGAGGTGGCGGGAGCGATCGCCGCCTCGACCGTGTGCACCGTCGCCGTGTTCGCGCCGCTGGCCTTCGTGGGCGGGATGGTAGGCGAGCTATTCCGCCCGTTCGGGCTCACCATCACCATCGCCCTGGCCGCCTCCCTAGCCGTGGCGCTGACCATCGTGCCGGTGCTGGCGTACTGGTTTGTCAAGACACCGGTCAGCATCGACGCCGCCGATGAGGCGGCACAGCGCTCCCAGGCTGAAGCCAAAGAGCGCCGGGGCCTGTGGCAGCGGGCCTACATCCCGACACTGCGCGGCGCCCTGGCGCATCCCGTCATCACCCTTGTGATCGCCGTTGCCGTCTTAGGTGGGACGGTGGCGCTGGCTCCGCAACTCGAGACCAATTTCCTCGGCGACATGGGATCGACCACGGTGACCGTGACCGAATCCTTCGAGCCGGGCACCTCGCTGGATGCCCAGGACCGCGATGCCAAGCGACTCGAAGAAGCCGTGGCCGATGTTGATGGGGTCGCCACCGTGCAGACCACCGTTGGCGGTGGGGGGATGCTGGGATTCTCGGTGGGGGCTTCGCAGCCCACCGCGACCTTGTCGGTGACCCTCACCGACGATGCCGATCCCACCACCGCCGAAGCGGCCTTGCGTGAGGCGGTGGACGGCCTTGGCGGCGAGCGGTCCACCGGCATCGCCGTGGGTGGGATGGCCACGACGATGATGACGAACACCGTGGACCTGGTGGTGCGGGGGCCCGACGCCGATGTGCTCGCCGAGGCCGCGCTCGCCGTTGAAGAGCGGGTGCGTGCCGTGCCTGGCGCCGTCGAGGTGGCGAACAACCTGGCCGAAGACACGCCGGCCATCCAGATCACCGTGAACCGGGACGCGGCCGCCGTCGCCGGGATGACCGAGACCGCGGTCGAGGGAATGGTGGCCGGTCTCATGACCCCCAGTACCATCGGCACCCTCGACACGGATGAGGGCCGCGTGGACGTCAAACTCGCTATGGGCGGTTCAGGGACGGGTGTGGCCGATGTCGAGAGCCTCAGAGCTCTGCCGGTGGGCGCTGGGCCGGGCGGCGTGATGACTCTCGCCGATATCGCGACCGTCGAGGAGGTGCGCGAGCCCGCGGCCCGTACCCGCGTGGACGGCCAGCGCTCCGCGACCGTGTCCGTGACTCCCGACAGCCAGGACCTCGGCACGTTATCCGGGCGCCTCGCCGACGCCGTGAAGGAGCTTGACCTTCCTGCCGGGGTGAGCGTCGACGTGGCCGGGGTCGCGGCCCAGCAAAGTCAAGCGTTCTCAGATATGGGGCTCGCGCTGGTGCTAGCGATCGCCATCGTGTTCATCGTGATGGTGGCGACGTTCGGGTCCCTGCTCCAGCCCTTCATCCTCCTGATATCGATTCCCTTCGCGGCGACGGGAGCACTGGTGGCATTGCTGATCAGCGGGACTGCACTCGGCGTCGCCGCCCTGATCGGAGCGTTGATGCTGGTGGGAATCGTGGTGATCAACGCCATCGACCTGATCGATTTGATCAACCAATACCGGCGCCGGGGCCGCGCACTCGATGACGCCATTGAAGAAGGTGCCCGCAAACGCCTGCGGCCCATCGTGATGACAGCGCTGGCCACCATTTTCGCGCTCTTACCACTGGCCATCGGAATCACTGGCGAAGGTGCGTTCATCTCCCAGCCGTTGGCCTTGGTGGTGATTGGCGGATTGGTCTCCTCGACGCTGCTGACCCTGATCGTGGTGCCGGTGTTGTACCGATTCGAGGCGATGGCCCACGATCGCCGGATCGCACGGCGCGAGGCCCGCCTCGATGTTCGGCGCGCCGAGCGCGCTGCCGCCAGGGATAATGCCCAGGTCACTGCTGCTTCGGCGGCGCCCGCGACGCCTTCTGGTCTCGCTCGCTGAGGCGAATACGGCCATTCGGCCTACGTTCGGCGGTGGTATGGACGCGACAATTGTGGCGCCCCGCGGGCAAAGCAATCGGCGGTAGGGTGTCGGCAGGTCAACGACGGGGCACTTCGTTGGGCATCACACGGCGTTTGGGAGATCGTCCATGGATCAGATCTTGGGGAACCAGCATCACGGGCCACATCGCGCATCACAGCGCATTGGGAGCCGGCACCGCCGGTGGACGCCGCGGGACGCCGCCGCGCCGGCGCATCGCCGCCGGGGCGGACCACCGGCAGCGGCCCGCCACCTGGGGGCTGTGGGGATCGCCGCCGCCAGCGCCTTGGTGGTAGGGGCATTGGTGACGCTTCCGCCGGTGGGCGCGCCCCTGGAAGCGAGCGGCGCCGTGCCCCAGCCGAGCGCGAACTCGTCGGTGATCACCGTCGACGTGGGTGGAATCCGGAACCTGCAAGACAACGCGGTGGCCCCCGTAGCCGGGGTTGTCCTGCGGCTATACAACGGATCTTCGGCGTCCGGACCGGGCGCGCTCATCCCCGACGCCTGGGGCACCTGCACCTCCGATGTCGAGGGCGACTGCTCCTTCTCGGTCCCCGATACCGGGATCAATGGGGTCAACCGGGACCGGCAGTTCTGGATTGTTCAGGACACGTCCGTCGCGCCCCCCACCGGGTATTTCAACGATCCGACCGTGGTGAGCAGCACGGACGGCGACACCTTCCTACCCACGCAGTACCGTGTGCGCACCGGCACCCAACTGCGCGCGGGCGCCGTCTACAGCTCCACCTCCAACTTCATGATCGACGCCAGGACGCCCTACTCCTCATCCGGCACGTGGCCGGTGTCCCTCAACAATCCCGCCTATCCCGACAAGTGCGGGCTCAACGTGGCACTCGTCATGGACCTGTCCGGGTCGGTGGCCGATTCACACTCCGAGGGCAACCTCAAGGATGCCGCCAAGGCGCTGACCAGTTCGCTCATGGGGACGCCATCCCAGGTGGCTCTGTTCACGTTCGGTTCGCTCGCGCCGGCCAAGAACGGGACCCAGATCGTCCCTCCCGCCACGTCGCTGCCGAACAACGCCAACCGGCCGCTGACCCCCGTGTCCACGCAGGCGGGTGTCGATACGGTCGATAGCTGGATCGACGGCATGGGGGTGCCGACCCCGCATGAGTCGACCAACTGGGACCGTGGGATGTACCAGGTGGCCCAGTCTCCCTACACCTTCGACGTCGTCATCGTGCTCACGGACGGCAACCCGACCCGGTATGGACCCTTCGCCATCGGCGCCGTCGCGCCGATGGGCACGGGCATCCAGACGCGGTTCGTCGAGATTGAGCACGCCATCTTCTCCGCCAACGCCCTGAAGGACAAGGGCTCGCGGATCATCGCCGTCGGCGTGGGCGACGGTGTCGCCGGGGCCGGCTACAACCTTGCCGCCATCTCCGGTCCAGTCAGCGGAGACACGGCGAACCCCAAGTTCAACGACTACTACCAGGCCGGATGGGAAAGCGCCGGGGAAGTGCTGGGTTCCATCGCCCTGGAAGGGTGCACGGGCTCGGTGACCGTGGTCAAGGAGATCGTCCCGATGGACGCTCAGAACCACAACACCACCGGGGCGACACCGGCCGGCGACTGGCAGTTCCGTGTTGAGGCCGAGGGCGCCAACCTCGGCACCGGTGGCACGACGAGCGTGGATCTGACCACGGCGGTGGGTACCGGCGCGGACAGCACCACGTTCACCGATGTGGCGGGGAGCACAGCAAAGCTGACCGTGACAGAGACACCGGCCACTGGCTATGACATTTACCCCGTGTTGAACAGTTCCAGCGTGCCGGTTAACGCTCGCTGTGTGCGCCTGGACGATCCCAGCCAGGCCGTGGTGGTGACCGATGAAAACGGCGGCACGGGGCCGAGTTTCTCCATCAACGTCGCCAGATTGGACGTGGTGTCCTGCACCGTGTACAACAAGCCGACCGCGCCGCGCGCCTCCATCAACGTGACCAAGGTGTGGCAGATCGAGCACACGGCTGGGCCTGGCGGTGGTGTGCTCAACACCGAAGAGTTCGCCGATGGCGCCCAGCCACCGGAATTCTCGGCCGGCCTGGGCGTCAATCGAGATTCGAGTCCGGGCATCGCTCGCTACGCGGGACTGTCATGGGGGGTGACCTACGGCGGGATGGCGTCGGGCGACGTGGTCAGGCTGCGCGAGGAGCCCGAGCCACAGGTGCCCTACGGTTGCGTGGTGGTCTCCACAGCCGTCACTGGGGCGGGGCTCGGAGGCAACCCACTCACGTCTATCACCGCGGCGCCCATCCCTCCGCAGGTGGACGAGAATGTCGGATATGAGGAACACCTGGGGCAGGGGGCGAACCTTTTCGAGGTCACCAACACCGTCCGGTGCGACACCCAACTGACCTTGTTGAAGATGGTTCACATGCAAAGGGTGTCGCCCGCGTTGTGGACGCTTGCCGCCCAACCGTCCACCAACGGGGCGCTTCCGGGCCCGAACGGTCATCCCGATGACGCCGGCTACATCTCGGCCAACGTCACACCGACAGTTCCGTACGTGCTGTCCGAGTCCGGCGGAGATCCGGCGTTCACGCCCTACGTGATCCCTGCCACGACCGGGGTCGAACCTGTCGAGGGGTCCGTGGGCAGCTGGATCTGCATGCTCGCGGACCGCTCCCCGGGCGCGGAGCCCGGCGCGGTCGCCGTCTACCCCACCGAGGGGTTCTACGGGACGATCACTGTGCCCTACGGCGGTCACATGACCTGCATCACGATCAACTACACGGTGTCGCTCACCGTGGACAAACTTGTCAGCGGCGGCCTGAACCCACCACCCGTGACGGACTGGACGTTCACCGTCGCCCCAGGCGATTCCACCCTGGGGCTCCCCACCCTCACGGGGACCGTTAACGAGCTTCATGAGGTCTCGCTGCGGCCCGGGGTCGAGTACACGATCACCGAGGATTCCGGGGGCCCGGCGGGCTACGTGTTGCGCGAGGTTTCCTGCCGGTGGGATGACCACGTCGACCCGCTGCAAGAGGCGACGTTCGCGACCCAGGCCACACTCAACCTGCCATTTGGCACCGATGCCGTCTGCGAGTTCATCAACGACCCGGTCACCGAGGTCGGGATCACCAAGGCGAACTCGCTCCCCGAAGGGGTCGCACCGGTAGCACCCGGGCAGTTCGAGTACGTGCTGACGGTGACCAACTCTGGAGCCGAGCCGGCGAGGAAGGTCCGCGTCACGGACGCCGTGCCGGACGCCCTGCGGGTGACGGGGGTGACACTCCCGGCGCCGCCGCCCGGCGCCGCGACCGATGAGGTGTGGGTAGACCACACGGTCGCCAACGCCGTCGACATCGCGGTCGAGACACTGAGGCCCGGAACGATCGAGGTGAGGGTGTCTGTCGCCCTGGACACCGACATCGGACCCCAAGCGGATGCCGTGGTCAACCGGGCATGTGTGGCTGCCGTCAACGATCAGGACGCGACCAACAACTGCGATTCCACGACGGTCACGCCGCGGCTGCCTCCGACCACCTCACCTCCGCCGAGCAGCTCACCTCCGCCGAGTAGCTCGCCGCCGCCGAGCAGTGCACCACCCTCGACGGCCCCGCCAACCTCGACCGCTCCGCCCGGCGGAACACCGCCTGGCACGACCCCGCCCGGCGCCACCCCTCCCCGCACCACGCCTCCTCCTGGCGGCGGATCTACGCCTACGCCATCGGGTCCGACTGGGCCAGGCGGCGGAGGCACCGGCAGCGGCGGGGGCGGAGCCGGCGGCGGAGGTGGCGGCGGAGGTGGTGGCGCTGGCGGGGCCGGCGGGGCCGGCGGCGGGGGCGGTGGCGCCGCCGGGAGTTCCGGGTCGGCCAACACCGGGCTGGACGGCCTGCAGCCGGTCGGTTCATCCGCGCTGGCCTCGCTACTCCTCGGCGCGACGCTCTGGCTCGCGACGCGGCGCCACATGCGAGGCATGGCGCGCTGACCCTCGCCTGTGAGCGCGCGTGGCGACACGCCAGGGGCGGGTCCGCGAGGCGGGCCGCGTGTGGGAGGAGCATTGCGGGTGATCGACCCACACACGTTCTGACGAAGGGCGCCCCGATGGCACCGTCTCCGACCACGCCGCGCTTCGCCGGATCCACCCCCTCGGCATCCCTGCGCACTATCGATGGAGGGCCGGGCCGGTGAACGTTGACGGGCGCGGGCGCGACTCCGGGGAGGGCACGGGACTTGCGCCGGGACTGCTTCCCCGGACGGCCGAGGCTACCGGGTGGGTGGAGTTCCACGCGCTCACCGAGATCGGGGCGGTGCGTGAAACCCATGAGGACGCGATCGTCATCGGCGGCACGATGGCGGCGGCGAGCGGCGCGCAGATCGCCGGCAGTGGGTGGATCCCTCCAGGCGGCGTCGTATTCGCGGTGACGGATGGCATGGGGGGCTACGCCGGCGGGGCCGCGGCGGCCGGGGTCGTCGCGGCGAGCATCGTGGGCGCGGCTGGCAGCGCTGCTCCCGACGACTGGGCGCTGTGGCTGGAACAGCTCTCGGACCGGGTGGCGGCGGCGGGTGGAGCCTGGGGTACGCCCGAGATGGGCGCGACCGCGGTGGTGCTGGTCCTTCGCCCGGGGCGTATCGAGGTGGTCAACGTGGGGGATTGTCGCGCCTACCTGATCGCGGGCGCCACAGTCACCCAACTATCTGTGGACGATCGGATCGCCACGCCGCGTGGACAGGCCGTCACCCAATCGCTGGGGGGACCGTCCCGTCCGATCGATCCTCACGTCGCGGCGATGCCTGTTCCGGAGGGTGACGTGCGCCTTGTCCTGTGCTCGGATGGCCTGTTCGGTGCCATCCCGCGCGACGAGCTCCACGCGCTGCTCCTGGGCCCCGGCACCGCGCACGAGATCGCTAGCGCCCTGGCCGAGACGGCCTATCGCCATCGGTCGCGGGACAACTTTTCGCTTGCCGTTCTTGCTCTTGGGGAGCAGGGCGCGGGCCCAGGGCGGGGCGAACTGTTACCCTAGGCGGCGGCGCGGCCCCCTCACCTATCCGGCGGGCGCGGGCAACGAGCGGGCGATACCTAGCAAGGAGCACATATGGCCAGCAAGACGGCGGATGTCCGCCCCAAGATCACGCTCGCGTGCGTGGACTGCAAGGAGCGCAACTACATCACCAAGAAGAACCGCCGCAACGATCCGAACCGCATGGAACTCGCCAAGTTCTGCCCCCGGTGCGGGAAGCATACGACGCATCGCGAGACCCGCTGACCCACCGCTCGCCTGTGGGTGTCAATGGAGACTATGTCGGGCGAATCTTTGTCTTGCCCCGTCCCTATGAGGTGGAGGCGTCCACCCTGCGGGCTTTTGCTCGCGCGGTCGGCGTGACGCACCCCGCGTGCCACGACAGCGCCGCCGCCCGCGCTCTGGGCTACAGCGATGTTGTTGCCGCCCCCACGTTCGGCGTGGTCATCGCTCAGAAGGCTGAGGCTTTGTACTTGTCGGATCCCGGCGCCCGCATCGACTGTGAACGCGTGGTCCACGCCGAGGAGCGTTTCGTTCACACCCGGCCTCTTGTTGCCGGCGACGTGGTGGGTGCTGCCACCGAGGTGGTGGGGATCATCTCGCGTGGAGGTATCACGCAGGTGACCACGCGCAGTGACCTCACCGACGAGGCGGATGGCCATCGTGGCGTCCCCGTCGCGAGCGTCTGGTCCACCCTGGCCGTTCGAGCGGAGAGACGATGACGCCGTCCACGGGGCCGGGACGCGTGGCTGCGGTGGGGGACGTCATCGGACAGCGGCATGTGACTCTGACACGCGACACGTTGGTTCGCTACGCGGGGGCGAGCGGGGACTTCAACCCCATTCATTACGCCGACGAGGCGGCGCGTGACGCTGGGCTGCCCGGCGTGATAGCCCACGGGATGGTCACCATGGGTGCGGCGATCGACCTCGTGGTGGACTGGGCCGGGGATCCGGGGGCCGTCCTTACCTACGAGGCCCGCTTTGCCCGTCCTGTCGTGGTGCCCTATCCCCACGGGGCTCGCCTCACCGTGACCGGGACCATCACCAGGATCGATCGCTCTGCGGGGACGGCCGAGGTTACGCTCGCGGTGACGCACGAAGGGACGAGGATGCTCGCCAAGTCGCGAGCCACGGTCCGTCTGGGCCGCCGCACCCACGCCGGATGCTGAGGTCGTCGAGTTTCAGGTTTGAGGGCCGAAACCGCCCCTGTGGGCCCGGAAAGGTGAAACTCGACGCGGGCGCGGCCGGAGTCCGTCTTATCGCTCAATACCGGCGGAGACCTCGCCTGGACCGAAACCTACGCCGAGCTGCAAGGTCCCGTAGGCCACCCGTCACGGCGACAGAGGGTTCGGTGGGGTGAAGGCGATCTCATACTCCTGCGGGATGCGGTAGTACTCGCGCAGGTAATAGCGGATGAAGTCCGGCATGTCCCCGGCGTAATTGGCCTCGGGGTAGGCGGGCAGCGTCATCGTGCCAGAGACCTCCTCGTGTGGAATCCCCTCCAGGGCGCGAGAGGTTTCGGTGAGGCGGGCGTCCCACTCCTCAATCGTGTACCGATTGGCCATGTATCCCCTGGTCGACGCGGTGAGCACCCCAACCGCGTACACCCCCACGACGAGCACAGTCGTGGCTTTGACCGGCGCGCGCACGCGAAGATCCCCGATCGCCGTGGCGCCCGCAGCGAAGATGAGCATCTCGGGAACAATCACCATCCGCTCCACCACGTAGGGTGACAGGAATAGCAGGGCCGCCAGGGTCGCGACCGCGGCGGTGAGAAGAAAGCCCGCGTGCACGCGTCCGGTGGCACACAGATAGTGGACGATGGCGACTACCGCAGCGATCGCGAATACGGGCGGGTAGATCGCGTGAACAGGCCCGCTGGCGAAGCCGACTACGAGCACCATGCCCGCGGCCGCGCACCCGGCGGCGACGGCGACGGTGCGCGGCCACCGCCTCGCCTTCCAGTTCGCGAATCCGATGACGGCGACGGTTGCGGCCAGTGCCGCCGCGAACGCGATCGATGGGGTGAACAGCACCGATCCCAACCGGATGGCGTTGGTCCACCCCAGAGCGAGCGGGGAGAGGTGTTCGACATCCTCTCGCCTGTCCAACGTTCCGGGCGCCAGGACCACCACCGCCGTCCCCGCGGCCGCGGAGGCGACCAGCACGATGTCCCTCGCGGTGAGGCGGCGGTGGACCACCGCCTCGCGCACGGCAAGCAGACCGGTGAACGCCAGGACGGTGACTCCAAGTTGCTCGTGGAAGGTGGCAACGCCGAAGAGCAGGGCCGCGACCACGGCGACAAGCACCCGGGGACGGCGACCGCCCCGGTCGAGGATCATCAGCAGGTACACCGCCCCGTACAGGGCGATGAGGGGCAACACGTAGGTCAATCCGGCGGAATACCAGTAGAAGCCATTCCTGTAGGCGTGCAGGGGGAAGAGCGAATAGGACAGGCACATCAGGGCGGCCGAGGCGAACGATGGCGCACGCATCACCCGCAGGAGGAGGTAGTAGATCACGGGGATGGCGCCGGCCATGACGACACGGGTCAGCCACAGGTGAGGAAGCAACAGCAGGTGGACGATGAAGTTCCGGCCATTGACCAAGCGGTAGTGTTCCAGCTGGTAGTCGAGGAGCTGGCCGATGGTGAAGTGGGTACCCTCGACGTCGGGCTGAAAAAACCCGTAGCTGAGTGATGCATAGCCGTAATCGTCCATGTAGAGGTACACGTACCGGTATTGGACGAGGAGATAGGCGAAGAGCAGAACGAACGGTGTCAGGTGGGCCGCAGCCGCCAGCCTTGACCTGCCGGGTGGGTTGGCCATAGCGGCATTATCGCCGCTCGCCGTGCCGGCGAGCGGAAGACGCCCGCGGGTGTGTCCGCCAAGTAGAGTGGGTCGGGTGCTCCTCAGCCTCGTCTCGCCCGTCTACAACGAGGCTGAGTCGCTGCCGGCGTTCCATCGAGAGCTGATCGCCGCGCTCGGCCGGTTGACCGCCACCGATCCGGCCATGGATTACGAGATTGTCTACGTGGACGATGGCAGCGTGGACGGGTCGGCCCAGGTGGTGGCGGCGCTCGCGGCGAGCGACACCCGTGTGCGTCTGGTGGCGTTGACCCGCAACTACGGCAAAGAGGCGGCGCTCGCGGCCGGGATTCGCGCGGCCCGCGGCGAGGCCAGTGTGGTCCTCGATTCCGACGGGCAGCATCCGCCCGAGATGATCGGCCAGTTCGTCGCGGCATGGCGGGCGGGAGCGAACGTTGTTGTGGGCGTCCGAGCCGCCAATCCGTCGGCTGGGATCACCAAGCGCGCGGCATCCGGAGCGTTTTACCGGTTGTCACGGATGTTGGCCGGTGATCGCCTCATTCCCGAATCGACCGATTTCTGCCTGATCGATGCCGCCGCTCGTGAGGCATTTGGGCGCTACCCG
>JAISBQ010000089.1 GCA_031266115.1 Bifidobacteriaceae bacterium | reverse complement strand
GTCGACCACCGCCTCGTACCCGACAATTCTGAACGCCGCGACACCGGGCGTATCCGACAAGCCGAGTCGAGTCACAGCCATGGCCTACACGGAGTTGTTGGAACGGGTCTGGGTGGTCGAACCTCTGCCGGCGTGGCTCCCCACATCCGCGCACCTCAAACGGCTGGGCCAAGCGCCCAAACACCATCTCGTGGACCCCGCTCTCGCAGCCCGCGCGCTTGGTATGAGCGCATCGTCGTTGATCGCTGGTGCCGATGACCCGCCGATGCCTCGCGATTCGACATTCCTCGGTGCGCTGTTCGAATCGCTTGCGACTCAGACCGTTCGGGTGCTCGCACAATCGGCGGGTGCCCGCGTCAGCCATCTGCGTACTGACGGCGGCGCACACGAGATTGATCTGATCGTCGAGCGGGAGGATCATCGCGTCCTGGCCATTGAGGTCAAGCTGGGAGCGAGTCCCACCGGATCCGAGTTGCGCCACATGAACTGGCTGGAACGGCAGCTTCCTGGCCGGCTGCTCGACTGAATCGTGCTTACGTCCGGTCAGTTTGCGCACCGCCGGCCCGAGGATGGGATCGCCATCGTCCCCCTGGCATTGCTTGGTCCGCGATGGGCGGCACCGACCGTCGAGTTGCGGGTTCGAGGGCCAGAATCGCCCGATTCACCCCCCGAATCGGCAACTCGGCGACGAGTTCGGGCTCACGTGTTGTCGTGCTGCTGGTGGGCCGTGGTGGTTCCGTTGTCCCCGTGGACGATGGCGTTCGCGCAGTTCCTTCACCGTTGCCTTCGAGGCTTTGTCATGGGGAGGGGAAATGTCGCGTCCGCACGCCGATTGGGTGTCCCGACATCACGCCATCGTCCACCATTCTGGGTGCAAGACTCGTTCTCGTCTCGACCGAACGCTGCCCGAGCGGGGCTCTGACCAGTGAGAGGGCGAAGCGGGGCGTGGGGTGGTGGTCGGAAACGTACAGAAGTTTGATCTCATGAAACTTCTGTACGTTTCCGACACTCAGGGTGTGACCCCGGATCCTGGGATATCCGTGTGACCTGGGCAAACACTCGGGCAGGGTGTGTGGATAAGTGACCTGGGCGGTCGGAAACGTACAGAAGTTTGCTTCGATGAAACTTATGTACGTTTCCGACACCTCGCTGACGCTCTTGCCCATGGTGATCTCGATGTGGACAGACGGTGAGGCGAGATAGCGCCAGTCCCGACGATGCCGGACCACCCCTCACGCCGCCATCGTCCCTTGATCACCAGTCACGTCCCTGTCCCATCGACTCGCTGCCACCTTCCAGGGGCCCTCTTGACCCCCGAGTTGCGGGCTTGGGGGCCAGAATCGCCTGATTCACCCCTCGAACCGGCAACTCGGCGGTCTGATCTCTTGGAGCTTGGAGCTTGGCACTGAGGGCTCATGTGCGAGTGGGGTAGACTCGGCGGCTGTTGCCTTGGCGAGGGCAGCGTGCTTGGCCGGGCGATCCGCGTCGTGTGGTTCGTGTGGCCCCGCCCGCCGCCGTGATCGACGTGGCCGCCCGCTCCGGGTAGGTGCGCGCCGCGCGAGACCCTCATCAGGGCGCAGGCGACTGGCCGGAGGACCGGGCGGGCCGCCATCGTCCACAGACGTCTACGTGAGGAGCACCACCGTGGCCGACGCCACTCTCACCGCCCAAGATCGCACCGAATTCGGTAAGGGCGCCGCGCGGCGTACACGCCGGGCGGGTCTCATCCCCGCCGTCATCCATGGCGCTGGTGACCCCATCCATATCTCGCTGCCAGGCCACGCCACCACCCTGGCGCTACGTCACGCCAACGCACTCATGGAGATCACAGTGGGCGCGGACATGGTGCTCACCCTGGCTCGGGAGATCCAACGCAACCCTGTCAGGGACACCATTGAGCACCTCGACCTACGGGCGGTCCGGCGCGGGCAGAAGATCGAGGTTGACGTGCCGGTCCACATCCACGGCGAGCCGCTCGTCGGCATCGCGATCCTCGACACCCAGAACTTGCGGATCGAAGTCGAGGCCACGGCCATTCCCGGGGAAATCGTGGTGGATGTCGATGGGCTCAGCGACGGCGAGACCATTCGGGCAAGCCAGGTGAGTCTCCCCGAGGGAGTTAGCCTGGTGGGCGACGACCACATCGTCGTGTCGGTTTCGGTGCCACGCAGCGAACTCGACGATGAGCAGCCCGAAGAGGCCGGCGGCGAGGGCGAGAGCGAGGAGCCGGCCGCCGAGTAGCCGGGGCCCGCCAGCGCACAGGAGGTCGGCACAGGCGGTTGCACCACTGGTGAAAGGGGCAGACATGGGGTCGAGTCCAGACCTGCACCTCATTGTTGGCCTGGGCAATCCCGGGGAGAAGTATGCCCGGAACCGGCACAACCTGGGCGCCATGGTGGTGGACGACCTGGCGCGTCGCGGAGGCCTGGCAAGTTTTACTTTGTCGCCACGACCCCAGGTGCTGATCGGGTCGGTCCACCTCGGGATGCGCACCGGCGGTGTGCCGGGACCCCTGACCGTGCTGGCGAAGCCGACCAGCTACATGAACCTCTCGGGCGGCCCCGTGCGGGCTGTGGCGACGCGGTTCGAGATCCCTGTCGAGCGGATTGTCGTGGTCCATGACGACCTCGACCTTCCGCTTGGCGCCGTCCGCCTCAAGGCGGGCGGAGGCGAAGGGGGACACAACGGGTTGAAAGACATCACGCGCGCGCTCGGCACACGCGATTACGTGCGGATTCGTTGCGGGATCGGACGTCCGCCCGGCCGGACGGACCCCGCCGATTACGTCCTGCGAGACTTTCCGTCCATCCAACGCGGGATCGTGGCCGACGCGATCGACCGTGCGGCCGACGCCGCCGAGCGTCTGGTCATTGAGGGTCTCGGCCGGGCGCAACTGGAGTTCCACACCCGTGAACCGGACGTGGATGCGCCATGAGATGGACGATGCCGGTCCTCACCCCACCCGGTGAAGGAGCCCGCCCATGAGCCTGGCCTCCCTGCTGCCGGCGCTGAGCGAGGACCCCGGCTTTGCGGCTGCTCGCGACGCCGCGGCGTCGCGAGCCACGGCGGCCGTGGCCGCCGTGGGCGGGCTGCGGCCCGCCCTGGCCGCCGCGTTGGCCCAAGCCGGACCCACCGTCGTTGTCACGGCGACGGGCAGGGGCGCCGAGGAGTTCGCGGCCGCCGCTGGGGCCTACCTCCCGGCGGAGTCGATCGGGGTCTTGCCCTCGTGGGAGACCCTCCCGCACGAACGGCTGTCTCCACGCGCTGACACGCTGTCCCGCCGTATCGCGGTGTTCCGACGCCTGGCCCACCCAGACTCGGCCGGCCCCCACGGGCCAATCGACCTCTTGATTGTGCCAGTACGGGCCTTGATCCAGCCGGTGGTGGCGGGTTTGGGCGATCTGGCGCCCATCACGGCTCGTCCGGGTGATGCGCTCGATCTGGACGCTTTGGCGCTGCGTCTCGTGGAGTACGGGTATGTCCGCAGCGACATGGTCGAACGGAGGGGGGAGTTCGCCGTACGCGGCGGGATTGTAGACATCTTTCCCCCGACCGAGACCCATCCGGTGCGGATCGATCTGTGGGGGGATGATGTCGAGGAGATTCGCTATTTCGCCGTTGCGGACCAGCGCTCGGGTGATCCGGTCGAGGCGGGGCTGTGGGCGGCGCCGTGTCGCGAGATTCTTCTCACCGAGGAGGTTCGTCGGCGGGCGGAGTCGCTGATTCCGCGCCTGCCGGCCGCGACGGAGATTCTGACGAAGCTCGCTGCCGGCGTGGCTGTGGAGGGCATGGAGGCCCTGACTCCGGCGCTGGTGGACAGCATGGTCCCTGTCACGGCACTGTTGCGACCGCGCAGCCTGGTGGTGCTGACCGATCCGGAGCGTCTGCGTCGCCGGGCCGCGGATCTGGAGGCCACCACGGCCGAGTTCCTTCAGGCCGCGTGGTCCACCGCAGCTCATGGAGCCGGTGCGCCCGTCGATCTGGACCGCGCGTCCTTCCTCACGTTGGACGAGGTCCGGGACGATGCCGAGGCTCGCGCCCACGCGTGTTGGACCGTCGCCTCCTTCGGTGTTGCCGCGGGCTCGCGCGACGAGATCGTCCCACTGGTGACGGGGATGCGCGACGGGGAGAGGTTTGGCGGGAACGTGGAGGCGGCGGTCGCGGCGATGCGACTGAAGGCGCGCGAGGGGTGGCGCGTGTTGCTTCTCACGGAGGGCCACGGATCAGCGCAGCGGCTGGTTGAACAGCTCGGCGCCAGCGATGTGGCGGCGCGGCTGGTCGCGGACCTACCCGCTACTCTGCCACGTGGGATGGTGCTCGTCACGGTGGCACCAGGTGAGGGGTTTGTCGCGCCGGACCTCAAGCTCGCTGTGGTCGCCCAGAGCGACCTGACGGGCCGGACCGGCGCATCGACGCGCGAGATGCGGGCGATGCCACGGCGACGCGGCCGCGCGGCCGTCGACCCGCTGGCGCTAGGTTCGGGCGACTTCGTGGTCCACGAGACGCACGGGATTGGACGGTTTGTCGAACTGGTCTCGCGGACGGTTGGGACAGGCGATGCGCGTGCCACACGGGAATACATGGTGGTCGAATATGCGCCGTCGCGGCGCGGGCATCCCGCGGACAGGCTCTTTGTGCCGACGGACTCCCTCGATCAGCTCACCAAGTACGTCGGTGGCGAATCGCCGGCCCTGTCCAAGATTGGCGGAACCGACTGGGCGAAGACCAAGACCCAGGCCAAACGGGCGGTGCGGGAGATCGCGGCCGAGTTGATCCGCCTCTACTCGGCGCGGATGAGTTCTCCCGGATTCGCCTTCTCTCCGGACACGCCGTGGCAGAGTGAATTGGAAGATGCGTTCGCCTATATCGAGACTCCGGATCAGCTCCAGACCATTGATGAGGTCAAGGCCGACATGGAAAAACCCACTCCCATGGACCGTTTGATCTGCGGAGATGTCGGATACGGCAAGACAGAGATCGCTGTTCGAGCGGCATTCAAGGCAGTACAAGACAACAAGCAGGCGGTTGTGCTTGTTCCCACTACTCTGCTCGTCCAGCAGCACATGGAGACATTCGCCGAACGCTACGCGCCGTTCCCGGTCACGGTTCGCCCGCTCTCGCGGTTCCAGACAGCGAAAGAGGCAGCGGCCACACGTGAGGGACTGGCTGCGGGGGACGTGGACGTTGTGATCGGCACCCACGCCCTAATCACGGGGGACATCCGGTTCAAGGACCTGGGTCTCGTCATCATCGATGAGGAACAGCGATTCGGGGTTGAGCACAAGGAGACTCTCAAGGCACTACGCACCGACGTGGACGTCCTGTCGATGAGTGCCACCCCCATCCCGCGGACGCTGGAAATGGCGGTCTCTGGGATTCGCGAGATGTCGACGCTCGCGACGCCCCCCGAGGAGCGCCACCCGGTGCTCACCTATGTGGGCGTTCGGGACAACCGGCAGATCGCCGCGGCGATCCATCGCGAGTTGCTGCGGGACGGCCAAGTGTTCTATGTCCACAACCGGGTGTCATCAATCGCGTCGACGGCGGCAAACCTCCGCGATCTGGTCCCCGAGGCGAGGATCGCCATCGCCCACGGGCGGATGCGGGAGCACGAGCTAGAGAAGGTGATTGTCGACTTCTGGA
>JAISBQ010000083.1 GCA_031266115.1 Bifidobacteriaceae bacterium | reverse complement strand
GTTGCCCACAGTCACTGCTCGACCCTTGCGTCTGTGTGGAGGTCACGCGATTGTGCACGTAGAGACCGCCGGAATGTCAATCCCGACAGTGCCCTCGACGGGCTCGCGTCCCCGTGGGGCAGGGCGGTGTGTTGCCGCTAGTCTCCTCGCGGTCGCGGCCGTGGCGGGCCTATCCGGGTGTGTCGCGGCTGGCGAGAGGGAATCCGCCGGCGAATCCGCGGACGAATCCAGCACACCCGGCGCCGACGATGAGACCGCGCACGCCGCGACCCGCCAACTCGACGCGGTGATCGATGCGGCGCTTGGAGGGATCGATCACAACAGCGAGGTCAGCACCGCCTTCGAGGACGCCTGCATTGCCGAGCAGGGATTTGACCCCGAGGTGACCTATGGGGACGGCGGCGGCTACTCCGCGGAAGATGGAGAAGCGGAGGAATACCAGGAAGCCAGCCTCGACTATTGGTGGGGAGTTTCGTTGCCCCAGTACGCGGAAAAGTACGGGTATCACGACGTTGACCCCGCGGACTTCATGGAGACCTGGACCAACACTGGCCCGCCCGCACCCAAGGAACTCATGGAGGCCCGTGTGGGCGCGGAGTACCTGGCAGGTGAGACTGATGAGCCCGGCGGCTGCCAAGGGCGCTGGCTGGATGTGGCCTACGAGGGCGTGGACATGACGCAGACCGAGATGCGCGAGATGGCCAGTGAACTGCAGGTGCGGGTCAGGCAGGAGTCGAGAGCCACCGAGACCGCGCTGGATGCGGTCGCCCGGTGGAGCCGGTGCATGGCAGGTGAGGGCTACACCTACGCCGATCCCCACGCGGCGCTCAGCGAATTCGTGACGATGATCGAGAGGTCGGATGGCAGCTGGGACATGATCAAGTGGGCGACACCAGAGCCCACCACCGATGAGATCCACCTCGCGGTGATCGACGCCCAATGCAAGGTGGACATCGGATTCTGGGATGCGATCGACCAAGCCGAGAATGAGGCCGCACAGAACACGCTGACGTCTATGCGCCCACAGATCGAGGCGCTCACCGAGGCCAACGCCCGCCTGACACACAACGTCGCCAAGCTCGCCGCGCATTGACCAAGGCCCAGCGACGCTGGTCCACGTGATACGCAGGCGTGCGTTGGCGGCACCACGTGGCTGTTTGAGAGCCCCGAGGCGGCTGCGATGCACCGGTTACGGCATCTCGCGGCGCCCGCGGGCGCGGCACTGACGGCGCCGGCTGGAAGCCTCGGTCGGGGTACCACAACCGCCAGCGGCACGCTACGTTTCTCAGTACTTCAGCCATCGACACTGGGGAGCCCCACGCCATGTCACCGTCCCTCCTGCGAAGTCGCGCCGTCGCTGCTACGGTCTTCGCCGCCATCGTCGGTCTGACCGCCGGTCTCGCCACGATCCCGATGGCCGCTCAAGCCGATACTCCCGCCACCCCGGATCAGTGCCTCGCTCTCCTTCCGGCGAACATCATGCAGGTCACCGATAGCGATGTCCTGGCGACTTTCGAATGCGCTGGGCGTCTCGACGCGAGCGTCTACACCACATCCAGCTGGGCCACCTTCGCCGACGATCATTGGGCAGCGGCAGTGACAGCTCATGCAGACCTGGGATTCGTGGCCTCCGCGGGACTCCTCATGCAACTCGGCCTCCACGCGTTGGAGCCGCGCGGCGATCCGACCGGTCTGGCCCGCCTGGTGGCCGCGCTCCCGAGCGACCCCACCGGATATCCCCCGCAGGCATGGGCCACCTATATCGACCACCTCACCGTCGCACTTGCCCTCGCTGGCGACCCCTCGGACGCCACCCAGACTCAGCTCGACCAAGCCGCGGGCCGCCTCGCCGCCGCTGCCCAAGGACTGGGGCTGACGGTTCCGCCGCCCACCGCCGGTGACTCACCGGCAGGAGGGAGTGCGCCGACAGGTGCGGCAGGTGCGGCAGGGCAGTCGCCGGATCCCGGCCCCACAGTCACCGTGACGGCGGTGGCCACCGTGCCCGGACCGACCGTCACAGTCCAGCCTCTCCCACAATCACAGGGCGATCAGCCGCGGGTTACCGGCGCGAGAATCAAGGCCGCCCAGACCGCGGTGGTCCTCAGGCGGGGCGACACCCTGGTCATTCCCGCCGCCGCGTACACCGCTGCTGGCGCTCGCGCCAAGGTCGACTTCGCCTCCGCGAAGAAGTCCATCGCCACGGTCTCGGCGACCGGCAGGATCACTGCCAGGGCCGTGGGCAAGACTCGGATCGCGGTAACCTCATCCGGAGCGGACGCCGTCACGATCGCCGTCACGGTGGTGGCGCGGTCGGCCCGCGCAGTCGCGGTTGCCAAGACCAGCGCCAGTGGAGTCCCGCGGACGATGGCGGCGGGTCAGGCCGCGTACGCTACAGGCACCTACGCACCGGCCAGGGCGGTCAAAGCCAAGGTGACCTACGCGTCATCGAACAAGGCTGTCGCCACCGTGGACAAGACAGGACGAATCCTCGCCAAGGCCCCCGGCAAGACCACCATCGCGATCAAGGCCGGCGCCAAGACGAAGCGAGTCGCACTGACCGTCCGCCCCACCACACCGAGTCAGTAGGAACGGCCCGCGCCGGACCACAACGCTTCGGCCGAGGGCGACTAGTTCTGATGAGGTGTGCGTGTTGTGGACTCGGGGGCGTTGGGGTCGGCCCTGCCGCTTGCGACTAGGCGCCGGCTCCGGACCCCCTGCCCGGGCCCCCAACCCTTCAGGTTCCAGGGCCGAAACACCCTCCACGGGCCCCCAAACCTGAAACTCGATGTCCGTGACATGGATCGATTTGGTTCTGCCATACTCGGTGCTCGTGCCCCATCACGCCAGCGCCGCTCGCGATGGCACGTGGCCTTGGGCCAGTCACCTCTCCCGTCGCGCCCGTCGCGACACATGCATCGCCCTGGTCATCGCCGCGGTAGGGGCCGTCGTGGCGTTTGCCCGGCTTCCGGGGCTCGCCCGCGGGACCGTGTGGGCGGAGGACGGGTCGGTATTCCTCGCGGAGTTCGCCGCCGACGGGTGGACCACTATGTTCCGCTCGTATTCGGGATACCTGCACCTCGGTCCGCGCGTCATCACCGGCGTCGCCGCCAGTGTGGCGCCCCTCGACCTGTTTGCCGTGACGATGACGGTCCTCACGAGCGTCATCGCTGGCCTATGCGGCGCGATCACGTTTCTCGCCACGCGTGGCGTTGTCATGCATATGGTGCCGCGGATCGTGGTGGCAACCGTTCCAATCGCCGCGCCGTTGCTTCCCATTGAGGTCCTGGGCAACGCGACCAATCTGCACTGGCTTGGCCTCTGGGTGACGCCGTGGATCATCATCTACCGCCCGCGGCGGTGGCCGGTGTCCGTGGTCATGGCTTTGGTGGTGCTTGTCGCCGCGCTGAGCGAGGTCCAGGTCCTCATCTTCCTTCCCCTGATCGTGCTGACGTGGCGCCGCGGAAAGTCGGCGCCTGTCAACGCCGCTCTCGCGGTGGGGGTTGTCGCTCAAGTGATGACGACTCTGGCGTACCCGCGGGTGAACCAGCCGTCCGATGTGCACCTCACCGTCATGGACCTCGTCGACTCGACACTGGCGCAGACGGTCCTCGGGGCGTACACCGGCGACAATCAGGCGGTGGCCGAGGCCCTCGCCGGCCACGGCCTGGTCCTCGGATGGCTGGGGCTCGTGCCGTTTGTGTCCGCGGGGGCGGTCGCGGCGTGGGTCGCCGCACGGCGCCTGCCTCCCGGAGCATCGAGACGCAGGTGGCTGGCTGCCCTCGCCGTGTGCGTGATTGCCGCCGGATCTCTGTTGGCGGTCGCTGCCGTCATGAACCCCGGTCCCCGCTACGCGATGAGCACCATGGACTCCCCCGAATTGCGCGATTTCCTCTTCTCCCGCTACGCCGTGGTCCCAAGTATGTTCTTGCTGGCTATCCCCGCTCTTGCCGCCGACGCTCTACTCACCCGACGCAAGGGCCGTCACTCAAACAGTCCCGGCCGCTCCGGAGCCAGCGCCGCCCGTGTCGTCGCCGCGGTTCTGGTAGCGCTCGTGATCCTGGTGGAGGCGGCGGCGTTGCGCCCACCGTGGACGCGCCGCTCCGATGGCCCAGGTTGGTCGAGCGCCGTCACCGCGGCGCGCCAATCCTGCACCACCGGCGGCCAGGACGAGGCATCGATCCCCCTCGCACCGAAGGGTTGGGCTGTCACCATTCCTTGCCCCGACCTGCGGTAGGTATTGGTCTGCCACGTGCGTGCCGCTCGGTGGGAGCACCGAGCGCTGGTGTCGTGGTGTCGGTGTGGTCTGTCTGGGCCGTCAGTGCCCGCCGGTTCATGTGCCTGCCTGGTCCACGAAGGATCGTTGTCGTCGCCGCGGTGGGGACCGGTTGGGTGTGTCGGACATGCTGGTGATGGTACACATGTATGTGTCCGGCCGCAACCCTGGGTCCCACCCGCATGTTCCCGGGTGCACGGTCTACTCGCAGCAACGGCCAGTCGGGTGTCGGTACGAGGTTGCACTCAAAGTACATGTGTACTATCCTTGAGGGGTGGTGATCCCCGACCCAACACCCCACGAGACCGACCGCCCCGGCGGGACCAACGGTGCTGAAGACACGCGCTCACACGACACAGAACCATGCGAGACCAACAACCTGACCAAGAGCCCCACCACCGATCAGTACACGGATCAGGACGGGCCCAGGGAAGTGACCGCAGGTGGATGCGAGCACCAGGGCCCCGAGCCACTGGACACAAACTCAACCCCCGATCCCGACCACCCGAACAACGAGTCACGCGGTGGCGACATGATCAGCCTGTCGCGGTCATCCGCACCGGACATCACCCCGGCTCCCGACATGGAACCCGACCAGGGGGATGACCAGGCCTCGGATCGGGAACAGGCTGGGCAGCGGGGTCGGCTCGCACGCTGGGAGGCTGAGCGCGCTTTCGCCCACGAGTTGGAGGAACTTCCGGCGGGCCCCGAGTTGGCCACGCGGGTGGTGCGGTGGGCGGGGTTGGGGGACTCCTCTGAATCGATGATGGTGGAGATGATCGCCGCGTTGGGCCGGTGCGTCGCCAACCTGGAAGGATTACGAGCCCACATGGTATGGCACCTGGTCCAGACCCATGGTGATAGCACGGTAGAGACCCGGGCGGTGTGTGAGGAAATCGCGCTGCGGATCGGGCATACCCACGCAGTGGTGAGCCGGATGGTGGACCTCGGAATGACCCTGGCCGAAACCCCCGCCCTAGCCGACGCGATGCGCCAAGGCCACATCGGGTCAGCCAAAGCCCACCAGGTCATGCGGGACACCGACCACCTGGACCCTGAGCAACGCCACCACGTGATCACCGATGTGATGAACCATGACCCCCAGACCCGGAACCTTCCCGACCTGCGTCGCCTGACCCGCACCCTGACCGAATGGATCAACCCCGAAGACGCCACCACCAAACATGCCCGCGCCCGAGCAAACCGAGCAGTGTGGATTGACAAGGCCGCCCACGGAATGGCCCTGCTCCACGCCTACCTCCCGGCCACCCACGCCTACCAAATCTACGCGACCCTAACCACCATGGCCCTCGCAGTGGACCCGGCCATCGCCACCAGCCCCGAAGCCACCCCCCACGCCCCGCCCCCCGCCACCCGGCTTCGCGTGACCCCCGCTCACCACGCCCGGAGCACGATGCCGGCCCACCAGAATCCCGGCACACCACCACTCGGTCCAGAACCGGGCACGATGCCGATCTGCGATGATCCCGGCGCGATGCCGGCCACCGCCGGCCCCGGCACCATAGCGACCAGCGATGATCGAGGCATGATGCCCCTCGATCATCATCCAGGTGCGATACACCCCACCGGGGACGTGGCCACCGGCGACCCAACCGGCCATGGTCCGCTCACCACGGGCCCCATCGCGCACAACACGGGTATCGATGACCCGTTCCCGGACGAACCTGTCGCCGAGGACGAAGTCCCTCCCGAACATGACACCCCGACCGACATCGACTTTACAACCGACATCGACATTCCCTGGGTCGAGGATGTGTGGGATGACGACCCGGCCAACATCCAGGCTGCCGAGGTGACCAGAACGTTGGGGAATAGGCGTGCCGATGCTCTGGTGGACCTGTTCAGTCCCACGGGATCGTTCACCACGGGCAAGCCGTTCGATGCCGTGCGCCCACGCCTGGTAGTCGTAGCCAGAGCCGAAGCACTCCTCGGCTCCGACCACTTCCCCGGCGAGTTGATCGGGTACGGGAGTCTCCCAGCTCACGCGGTCCGCGAGATCGCCCAGGACTCCACCTGGCAAGCCATCTACCAAGACCCCCAGACCGGCAGAATGGCCGCCGCTGGAACCCAACTCCTCCCACCCGGCATCATCGCCCCGACAAACCCGGCCGGCGATCGTCTCGCCACCCTGTGGCCACCCGAAACCACCAACCAGCCACACCGCACAGCCGCGCACTGCGACCCTGGCTCTCGCCCGACCACCATGACCGACACAACCAGCCCCCTCCACGCACCATCACGCTCTGACCCCGACACACCAGCGAACGAACCCGACACCGGTAGCCCGCCACTCGCCCCGTCACCCATCAGTCCCACCACCAGTGACCCTGCCCACCCGCCCTCGTGCCCCGATCCCGGTGCCCACCTCGGTGTTGCCGGTGTAGCGCCACCCGGCCCAGCCTGGGTGTTCCCACCCGACACCTGGCCCGCTGAAACCCTGGCCTGCCACTCCTACCAGCCCTCACCCCACCTCCAGAACACCATCACCCTGCGAGACCTCACCTGCTCCTTCACCGGATGCCAACGCCCGGCATGGGCCTGCGACCTCGACCACATCCAGCCCTTTGATCCTGGACTGCCCGCCATCGACCAGACCATCGCCTCCAACCTCACCCCCGCCTGCCGCATCCACCACAGACTCAAAACCCTCACCGAATGGGACTGGACCCGCGACACCCACACCGGCATCCTCACCATCACCTCACCCCAAGGCCGCATCTACCGCATCCAACCACCCACACCCACCACCCCACCATGGCGAAACAACCCCGACTGGTAATGCCACCCCACTGCTGAGGCTGTCGGGCAAAGGCGGAATCCGACCTTTGTCCGATGGATCGGCGCAGGTCAAGCCCTCGCCGGTCGACTCAGCGCTGTATTGTCCGGCAGGCTTCTAAACAGATTGTTAGAGCGAACCACCCCGAGCACGCCGCGCTATCGGCCTACCACCGCTACTCTGTGCTGCGTCGAGGCGCCCGTCGAGAGATGATGGCCGCGTGAAATTGAGGAGACACTTGTGAAGAAGACCGCGTTGATGCTCGCCGCTGCGCTACTCGCGGGAGGTGCCGGCCTCGCCGGCTGCGCATCAGGGACGACAACCATCGACGGCACCTACCGCCTCACATCCATCGAACAAGACGGAGAGACGGCGACCGCTGAGGAATCCGGCTTGGATGGGGCGGCGCTAACGTTCACGGCGGAGAGCGGAGGCACGTCGGGAACGGTGACCGTGTCGATGGGAGGGGGCGAGGCCGAGAGCGAGGACCAGGAGGCGACCTTCACTGCGGACGGGACGACGGTGACCATCACCGCCCCGGAGGGTGAAGACACCCTGGAGTGCTCGTGGGAGGGCACAAAGCTCACCTGCACCGACGAATACTCGACCATGGTCTTCGCCAAAGCCGCTGCCCAGTAGGGGCTGCCGGGCGCACGCTGTTCGCCGCAGGCTGGGACTGAGGCGGCACCGAATAGCGCCATCCCAGAATGCCGGCTGCCGCGTCTGACTCGGCCTTTTCGCCCTTCACAGCTAAGCGCGGCTCTTGGCGACGCCCTACACGTCGATGAAGCTCAGATATTTCATCCAGTCCTCGGCGAGCGCGTGGCCCTTATCCCACAGGTCCACCGGGATCGAGAAGTCGACCACGAACCCGCCCGCGTCGGTCTGGAAGTACAGGCCGAGGTGACCGCGCCGGTCCTCGTTCAAGCCGGTGTCGAATTCGAACACGCTAGCGGGGTAGGTGTACGCCTCGGAGACCTCTGGGCTTGCTTCAAGCCGCCAGGTCGCGGCGTCAACAGCATCGACCGCGCCGGTGACGTTGCTGCGGATCTCGCTGGGGTCGGTGGCGGCCACCGCGGATGCCCGGCGGATCGACACACTCACCGCGCCGGCATCGTCGGCATATTCAGCCCACCGGTTGCCGTCCGCGTCGATCCCGCCGCCAATCTGGGTGACCTCGGCGTACGTTGGCAACTCGATCCACAGTCCGCCGGCGCCCTCGGCCCCGTCCCGCGCATACATCAGTGGCGGGTCCATAGTGTCCATCTCTGCCGGGTCGAACAGACACTCGGCGTTGAGCTTGGTGAGCGGTTGACCGGTGGCATCGGCGCCCTGGTAGGAGAAGAGGCCGTCCCAAGGCTCGGCCTCCGTGTTGGCGACCGTGACCTTGATGAGGAACTCTGGGATCCATCCATCGACACCCTGGACATAGCGGAAACCCGACGGCTCGACTCGCTCGACCGATTCGGCCGGGCTGTCCGGCACAAACGCGGCCGATACCGCCTCGGTCAGAGCGTCCGGAGTCAGTCCCGCTTCGGCAAAGACGCCTTCGGGCCGGATCCACGTGTTGGTGTGCCGGTCGAATACCCACGAGAATAGCTCGCCTTCAGTCCCATACGTCGGGTAGGCGATAGCCGTGGTGACAATCTGGAGATAATCCTCAGAGGTGAACGGATAGGCGCGAACATCGGCCCAACTGTCGCTCCCGCTGATGGTACCGATCGCCCCGTAGACGGTGCTTTCGATGTCGTCGTTGATCGCGTCAATTTCAGGATTGTGACCCTCCGTCGCGGCCAGGGAGGGGTGTTCGGCATCGTAGGTCAACTCCAGGATCTCGATAATGTCACCACCGTCGTCGACCTGTTCCCGGACGCTGATTACGGTGTCGGCGTTGTCAATCTGGCCGGCCCCCGCGGTAGGTTCCGGCGATTCGGCATCGGCGGACGATGACGTACCCTCCGCGGACGCGGCCGGCGGGCCGGCGACATCGCCAGCGGTTCCCGCGCATCCCGAACCAAGACCGACAATGGCCAGGGCCCAGGCGATCGCCATGGCGACTTCAACGCGAGTGGAGGACCGGTGTGGCGCCTCGGTCATTCCGATCGTGCTCATGCCAGATTCAGATGTCTGGTTCTCGATGATGGTCATGGCTGGACACGATTGAGTCGATTGATGTGTTGAGACTCGCAAGAGTCGATACCCTTTCTTTCCGGGCCGATCGGTGTCGGCGCGAGATTCGGCGGACTGGCCATAGGGGAATATCCGTCAGGTCCAGGGTGGTCATCCACTCACGGGCACGCGGATAGATCTGGTCCCACAAATCGGCGGTGATGGCGAAATCGGCAACAAACCCGCCCTCGCCCGTGGGAACGTATACGCCGACATGGCGGCGAAGGTCCTCATTCGCGCCCGAATCAAACCGGTACACGACGACGGGATACCCGTACTCCTCTGCAACCCGCTGGCTCTCCTCCTCGTCAAGGAGCCACGTGGCCGGATCGCTGCCTTCAGCCCGTTCCAGCACCTGGCCGGCCATCTCCTCGGAGTCAAGGGTCGCCTCGACGGCGACCCGGCGGATCGAGACCACCAACGCTCCGTCTTCGGCGATGTACTCGGCCCAATCGTTGCCAGCGTCGTCCGTCCCGGCACCGGTCTGCTCGGTCGCCGCGCCGGGCGGCAGGTCGATCCACATCCCGGAATCCGCCACTGGCCCCCCATACAGCAACGGCGGGTCCATGACATCGGGAGCCGCCGGGTCGAACAGGAGGCCCCGGTTCAGTTTGGTCAGCGACGGTGTGGCCGGATCGCCGGACTGGTCAGACAGTTGGTAGGAGAAGAACTCACTCCACGCCCCGCCCTCCTTGTCCACCCCGGCGACTGTGAGGAGGAACTGCGGCACCCACCCGTCCGAGCCGCGAATGTAGACAAATCCGGACGGCTCGACATCGGCCACCGATCCGTCATCGCCATCCTCAGCGAACGCCGCGGCCACCGCGGCCAGCAGGGCGGCCCCGCTCAATCCGGCATCGGCGTACACGTCCTCAGGCTGAATCCAATCGTTCGCGCGCCGGTCGAACACCCAAGAGAACAACGCCCCCGCGCTCCCGTTGTTCGGATAGGCGACGGACGTGGTGACAATCTGCAGATACTCCTCGGATGTGAACGGATAGGACCTGATCTCGACAAACCGGTCCACCCAGTCGAGTTCTTCCCCACGCCCGGCCTCCCACGGGTCGAAGACGGTCTGCCTGATGTCCCGGTTGATCGCCTCAATCTGGGGGTTCTTTCCTCCGGTCTCTTCCAGTGCGACCAGCCCGCCGTCGTAGGTAAGCCAGAGGATCTCCGCGATGTCGTTGTTCTCATAGGACTGTTCCAACACCTCGATCGCGGTGGCGGTGTTGTCCACTTGGGAACTCGGCTGCACCGCCTGGCCGATGGCGGTTTCCGTGTCCGATGCCGCAACCGCGCCGGGCGCGCTCGGCGCCTCAGCCGGGCCGGTCCCCCCGCTCCCAGCGCAGCCCACTGTCAGCGCCGCGACCACGCCGAGCAGCGCCGTCGACGCCAGGGCTCGCGCCCGTCTGCTCACTGATTGGCCCGTCGTGGTGCTCTGAGGTGAGGTCAGCGCGGTCTGGTTAGGCGTCATCGTCGGTAGTTCCTTTCGCTAGGACCAAGGCAAGCGCCGCGGCGGGCTGGTTGAGCGTCATCGTCGGTAGTTCCCTTCGGCTGCGGGCGCAGGGACCCCATCCGTGGCGCCATGACCATCGAGAGTTCCCCGTCAAGGCACATGCGCGAGTACCGCCCAGCAGACCACCAGGCACCCGCGGTGGGAAGCCCATCAGGGCACACTGCGCTAAACGTCTCGTTATGGACGAGGCTGTCCGCTAGAAAGCCGTCCAGCCGACGGTGCCCCACACGAGCCCACCAGTCCGATGGGCCGCAACCCGCCGCGCGTATTTGGGACATCGACCACGACAGTCCAACGATCAGGAGACCGGTGCGACCCCGTCCTTCGCTGTCGCGTGTGTCAGAACTATACCAACGTGGTATAGTTCTGACATGCCTAGGCCAAGAACAGCCCTAGAGAGGCTGCGGGAAGTCGCCCTAGATCAGCACGGCTTCGTGACTTCCAGACAAGCAGCAAATGACGGAATCCCGCGGGTTGAACTCGTGAAGCTTGCGGCCAGAGACCGCATTGAGCACGTTGCCCACGGCGTGTACAAGATTCCACAGGTGCCTGCCACCAGGTACGACGCCTGGGCGCTGGCGGTGCTGTGGACGGGGGCACCGGAGGCATGCCTGAGTCATGAGACCGCTCTGGCCGCATGGGAGATTAGCGACATCAATCCCAATGAAATCCACCTCTGCGTGAGAAAGCAGCGGCGTCTTCGGCGTGCCGGTGGTGAACGGTACGTCATCCACCATCATGACCTGACCCAGGAACAGAGAGTCTGGTTCGAGCAGATACCGATTACCGATGTGTCAACCACCATCGACCAGTGCATCGACTGGGGCGTACCCACCTATTTGATCAAGCAGGCCCTCGCACGGGCCGGGAGGACGAGTCTCTTGCTCGCAGACGAGAAAGAGCGATTGGCCCAGAAACTGGAGGATCGGGATTATGGTGGGCAATAGTCCCTTCAATCTCGCGGCAGCGTTCGCGCGGCTGAAACCAAAGGACAAGGCACCACGGTCAGCTAACATCCTTAATGCCTGGATCTCCAAGGCCGAGAGCGATCTGGCGTCAGATGGTGGCCGTTTGGGATGGCTCGTGGCGACTTGGACGATTTCCTGAACGCCCTTGACCCGATCCTGCGTCAATCCTGGGGTCCTTTGACTTTCTGTCGTGGACCTGGTGTTGATCCGTGCGTGGCTGAGGGAGGCCGGCGAGCCAGACTTGACACCTGTTCGAGAAGCGATTGTGGACATCTTC
>JAISBQ010000057.1 GCA_031266115.1 Bifidobacteriaceae bacterium | reverse complement strand
AATCAAACAACTCCAAACCGATCTCAACAACGACTTCGCCGCCTGCGCCAGAGCTAACGGCTTCCCCGAGGTGGAAGATCAAGGCGCCCCCGTTCTGGACGGCGGTGTGACCGCATTACCGTCGGAGATCGTCCTCCCGCTCACCATGACCGCCGAACAGCTCCTCGACCTGTTGGCGGTGTGCCCGGCCTATGACGAGAGCCGTCTGCGCGCCGTGGCCGACGGCCCGAGTGACGACTCCAGCTGGGTGGAGGAGCATGTCATCGGCCCGATACTCGGTTTCGGCTTCCCCGGCGACAACGGAAGGCGTGAGTGGACCGACGATGATGTGGCCCGCTGGGGGGACCTCGCGATGGTCAAGGGCGAGGAGGCAGACCGTCAGCTCGAGGAGTTCATCGAGAAGCTCGAGGCCGAAGGCATCACCTACGCAGGCATCAGACCCGAATCCCGGCAAATCAACGTCCCTGGAGGCGGCTGACCCCGCCCCGCTCAACCCACAATCCGTCGCGTCACACCGCTGTCGGCATCAGTCCATGTGCGGCGAGGCCCTCAGCTCCGCCGTCCTTGGCGGTCAGCACCCACACGCCGTGGTCAGTGCGCGCGACCGTGTGCTCCCAGTGGGCGGCGCGGCCGCCATCGGCGGTCCGGACGGTCCATCCGTCCGCCTCGATCCGCGTAGCGATCGATCCCTCGACCACCATCGGCTCGATCGCAAGGGTGATGCCTGGACGTAGCCTCGGCCCGGGGCTACGAGTCGGATAGTTTGGGACGTCCGGGTCCATGTGCATCTCGCGACCGATGCCGTGGCCCACGTAGTCCTCCAACACACCCAGGTTGCCGCCGGCGTCGCGGACGGCCGCGTCCACGGCCACGCCGATGTCGCGGACGTGGCGCCCGTGCGCCATTGCCGCGATTCCTGCCCACAAGGATGCGCGAGTGGCATCGATCAGATGAGTGCCGACATCGTCCACGGTGCCGATCGGCACGGTGATGGCGGCGTCGCCATGCCACCCATTCCAGATAGCCCCGCAGTCGATGCTGACAATGTCGCCGTCCGCGAAGGGGACCTCGTCGGGGATCCCATGGACCACCACGTCACCCACCGACACGCACAGGCTGGCCGGATAGCCGTCGTAGCCGAGGAACGAGGGCACTGCGCCCGCGTCGCGGATGGTCCGCTCGGCGATGCGGTCGAGATCTCGAGGTGTAGCCCCCACGGTGGCCGCTCCTCGCGCAGCGTCCAGTGCGGCGGCGACAATCAGCCCGGCCTGGCGCATAGCCCGCACCTCATCGGACGTCTTGGTGGCAATGCGCAAAGGCGATGGCATGGGCTATGCGTGCGTCAGCCGACGATGACGGCCCGTCAGGTGGCGGGTACGCACGCGGCGTGCAGGCGAAGGGCGACATCCTCGATGGTGCCGTCGCCGTCGACGGACACGAGTTTGCCGCGCGCGGCATACGCGCCACTGATGGGTTCGGTGGACCGGCGGTACACGGCGAGACGTTCGCGAATCACCGGTTCGGTGTCATCGGCCCGGCCTTCGATCTGGGCGCGGTTCAACAGCCGCGCCACTACGAGGACATGATCAAGCGCCAGATCGAGCGCGAGATCAATCTCAAGACCCCGCTCGGCGAGCATGGCATCCAACTCGACCACCTGCTCAAGGTTGCGCGGGTAGCCATCGAGGATGAAGCCGTCGGCGGCGTCCGGCTGTGCCAGGCGATCCGCCACCATGGCGTTGGTCACCTCGTCCGGCACCAACTGGCCGGCCGCCATGTAGCTGCCGGCCGTCTTGCCGAGCTTGGTGCCGCGCGAGAGGTTATCGCGGAAGATCGCACCGGTCGAGATCGCGGGCACCCCGAGCGCCTTGGCGAGACCCACCGCCTGGGTGCCTTTCCCGCTTCCGGGTGGACCGAGAAGAACCACGCGCTTGGTCATCGCAAGAACCCTTCGTAGTGACGTTGCTGGAGCTGCGATTCAATCTGCTTGACCGTGTCCAGGCCGACACCCACGAGAATCAGCAGGGTGGTGCCGCCGAACGGAAGGTTCGTAGTCACGTTGATCGCAATGAACAGGATCGACGGGATCAGGGTGACGATTGCCAGGTAGATCGATCCGGGAGTGGTGATCCGGGTGATGACGTACTGCAGGTACTCCGCGGTGGGTCTCCCAGCGCGGATGCCCGGGATGAACCCGCCGTACTTCTTCATGTTGTCCGAGACCTCATCCGGGTTGAACGTGATCGACGTGTAGAAGAAGCAGAAGAAGATCACCAGCAGGGCATCGAGGGCCAGATAGAGCGGGGTGTTCGAGTTCATGTACAGACCCACCCACGCCTGCCAGCCGCCGGAACGGTCGCCGAACTGCGACAGCATCGACGGCAGCGAAAGGATCGAGGAGGCGAAGATCACGGGGATGACGCCAGCCATATTGATCTTGATGGGGATGTAGGTGGACGAGCCACCGTAGGTCCGCCTGCCCACCATCCGTTTGGCGTATTGGACGGGAATGCGTCGTTGGGACTGTTCGACGAAGGTGATCAACCCGATCACCGCGATCAGGACGCCCAGAACAACGATGAGGTTGACCACGCCGTTGCGACCGCCGGCGATCGACCACATCGACGAGGGGAAGCCCGCGACAATCGATGTGAAGATCAACAGGGACATCCCGTTGCCCACGCCATGCTCGGTGATGAGTTCGGCCATCCACATGATGACGCCGGTACCGGCCGTCATGGTCAGCACCATCAAGCCGATGATCCAGAACGAGGCGTCGGGGATGATGTCAGACTCGGTGCTGCCAAACAGTGCCCCCGTCCGCGCCGTGGTGATCACGGTGGTGGATTGGAGCACTGCGAGGGCGAGGGTGAGGTAGCGGGTGTACTGCGTGAGCTTGGTGGTCCCGGATTGCCCCTCCTTGTGGAGAGCCTCAAACCGGGGGATCACCACCCTGAGCAGCTGGATGATGATGCTCGCGGTGATGTACGGCATGATGCCAAGGGCAAAGATCGACAACTGCGCCAACCCGCCGCCCGAGAACAGATTGACGAGTCCGAGCAGGTCGTTGTCCGCCAGCGCTCCGCCCGATGCCGAACGCACCGCCCCGTAGTCGATCCCTGGGGTGGGGACAAAGGATCCGATCCGGAACAGCACCATGATCATCATGGTGAACAGCAGTTTTCGGCGTAGGTCCGGAGTCCGGAATGCCTTCGCGAACGTGCTTAGCACGGTTCCTCCTCACTGACGGAGCATCGGGATCGCGCCGAGGGGCCCGCGGATAAGCCGGTCCCCCGACCTGCGTTAGGTGGGAAGAGCGAAGCGGTCACCAGGCGAAACGCGGCAGCCATCATGAGCTGACCGTTCCCCCCGCGGCCACAATCTTGTCCTTGGCCGAGCGAGAGAAAGCATCGACCTGAACGTCAACCTTGACGGCGATCTCACCGTCGCCGAGAACCTTGACCAGCCTCCGCGCCCGAACCGCGCCCCGGTCGACGAGCGACGCGACATCCACAGCGCCGCCCTCGGGGAACAGTTCCGCGATGCGCCCCACGTTGACCACTTCATATTCGGTCCGGAACGGGTTCTTGAAGCCGCGCAGCTTGGGCAGGCGCATGTGGAGCGGCATCTGGCCGCCTTCCAACCTGGCCGGCACATTCTTGCGCGCCTTGGTCCCCTTGGTGCCGCGTCCGGCGGTCTTGCCCTTGGACGCCTCGCCGCGCCCCACACGCTGACGCGACCGGTTGGCACCGGGCGATGGGCGCAGGTGATGGACCTTAAGGATGTGGGTGTTTTCCTCAGCCGGCTTCGACGCCTTAGAGGATTCTTCCGCGTCGGGCACGACGCCGCGTTCGGTAGCCATTGTCAGTCAATCTCCTCCACCGTGACCAGGTGTGACACCGTTCGGACCATGCCCCTGATTTCGGGCCGGTCCGCCTTGACCACGGTGTCGCCAATGTGCTTCAGACCGAGGGTGCGCAGCGTCTCCCGCTGATTCGGCTTGCCCCCGATCCCGGACCTGATTTGCTTGACCAGCAGTTGCTTGGCCATCATGCTCCCTTTCCGTCGGCCTGAGCGCGCAGCAGCGCCGCGGGAACAACGTGTTCGGTCGGCAGCCCGCGGCGCCTGGCCACGGCTTCCGGCTCCTCCAGGGAGCGCAACGCGGTGACCGTCGCATGGACAATGTTGATCGCGTTGGCCGATCCGAGCGACTTGGACAGCGCATCGTGGATGCCGGCGCACTCTAGGACGGCGCGAACAGGGCCCCCGGCGATCACGCCTGTGCCCGGAGAAGCCGGACGCAGCAGGACCACACCCGCAGCAGCCTCACCCTGAATCGGATGGGGAATGGTGCCCTTGATGCGCGGCACTGTGAAGAACGACTTCTTGGCTTCCTCGACGCCCTTGGCGATCGCCGCGGGCACCTCCTTGGCCTTGCCGTAGCCAACGCCGACGGTGCCGTCGCCGTCGCCGACCACCACCAGCGCGGTGAAGGAGAACCGACGCCCACCTTTGACAACCTTGGCGACACGATTGATCGCCACGACGCGCTCCAGGAACTGCGACCGATCGTCTTGGTCGCGCCCGCTGCGTCGCGAATCGCGGCGCTGGTCGCGCCCACCGCCGCGTTCGGAACGCTCCGAACGCCCGCCTTGGTCCGGCCCGTGGGAGCCGGTACCGCGTGCCGTCAGTGCCGCCATCAGAGGACCTGCCTTCCTGGGTTAGTGCTCGGTCGACTCACAGGTCCAACCCGCCTTCCCGCGCGCCATCGGCCACCGCCGCCACGCGCCCGTGATACTTGTTGCCGGCCCGGTCGAACACGGCCGCGTCGATACCGGCCGCCGTCGCCCGCTCGGCGATCAACGATCCAACCTTGCGGGCCTTAGCGGTCTTGTCGCCGCGATCGGCCCGGAGTGCGACCTCCATGGTGGAGGCGCTGACCAGTGTGTGGCGAGCGCCATCGTCCACCAGTTGAGCCACCATGTGACGCGCGGACCGGGTGACCACGAGCCGGGGACGAGCGGCGCTGCCGACAACCTTCTTGCGCACACGAAGGTGCCGATGAGTGCGCGCTGCCCTGCGTGTCTTCGATGCCATGGTCACTTACCAGCCTTTCCAACCTTGCGGCGCACCTTCTCGCCGGAGTACCGCACACCCTTGCCCTTGTACGGCTCGGGCTTGCGCAACTTGCGGATATTCGCCGCGACTTCGCCGACCTGCTGCTTGTTGATGCCGGCGACGGTGAATCGCGTCGGGGCCTCGACGGCGAACACAATGCCTTCCGGTGGGGAAACGACCACAGGATGTGAGAAGCCGAGGGAGAACTCCAAGTCGGGTCCCTTGGCGACCACGCGGTAGCCGGTACCGACAATCTCGAGGCGCTTGAGGTAGCCCTCGGTCACGCCGATCACCATGTTGTTGATGAGGGTCCTGGTCAGCCCGTGTAGAGAGCGGGAGCGCCGCTCTTCGTCGGGCACGGTGACGAGGATGGCGCCATCGTCCGACCGGGCCACGTTGACGGGGTCGACCACGGCGAGCGTCAAGGTCCCCTTGGGGCCCTTGACGGTGACGTCACGGGCGTCGATGGTCACGTCGACGCCGACCGGAACCGGAATGGGCAACTTGCCGATGCGCGATGCCATGGTTCGCCTCCTACCAGATGTAGGCGAGGACTTCCCCGCCCACGCCTTTGGTCGCGGCCTGCCTGTCGGTCAGCAAGCCGGATGAACTGGAAATGATCGCCACGCCGAGCCCGCCTAGCACCTTGGGGAGGTTGGTGGACTTCGCGTAAACGCGCAGACCCGGGCGCGAGATGCGCCGCAACCCGGCGAGGGCACGCGTGCGGTCCGGCCCGTACTTGAGCTGGAGCGTCAGGTTCTTCCCGACGGGGGCATCGGCGACACTCCACGAGGTGATGTAGCCCTCTGCGCGCAGGATCTCCGCAATCGCCTGCTTCATCTTCGAGTGGGGCATGGTCACCGACTCATGATGCGCGGAATTGGCATTGCGCAGCCTCGTCAGCATGTCTGCGATCGGATCGGTCATCGTCATTGTGGGCTCCTGCCCTTCCTCACCGTGGTTTCCGCTCCTGCACGATGCCGGCGCGGACCTTCGACGTAGTCGGTTACCAACTGCTCTTGGTCACGCCGGGTAGCTGACCTTGGTGGGCCATGACCCGCACACAGATGCGGCACAGGCCGAACTTGCGATACACGGAACGCGGCCGTCCGCACCGGTTGCACCGGCTGTAGGCCCGCACCTGGAACTTGGGCTTGCGCGCCGCTTTGACGATCAACGCCTTCTTGGCCACGTCAGTTCTCCTTGAATGGGAAGCCGAGCAGGCGCAGCAGGCTGCGGCCCTCGTCATCGGTGTTCGCTGTCGTCACGACCGTGATGTCCATACCTCTGACTCGGTCGATGTTGTCCTGGTTGATCTCGTGGAACATCGACTGCTCCACCAGACCAAAGGTGTAGTTGCCGTGTCCATCGAACTGCCGCGGGGAGAGCCCACGGAAGTCGCGGATGCGTGGTAGCGCCAAAGTCAGCAGCCGGTCGAGGAACTCCCACATCCTGTCTCCACGCAGCGTGGTGTGGGCGCCGATCGGCATGCCCTCGCGGAGCTTGAACTGTGCGACGGACCTGCGGGCCTTGGTGATCTGGGGCTTCTGGCCGGTGATGGTCGCCAAGTCGCGCACGGCGCCGTCCATCAGCTTGGAATCGCGGGCGGCCTCGCCCACCCCCATATTGACCACGATCTTGACCAACCCGGGCACTTGGTGGACGTTGCCATAAGCGAACTCCTCGGTGAGGCCCGCCACGATCGAGTCCTGATAGCGGGCCTTGAGCCGTGGGGCAGGCCTAGGGCCAGATTCGCTCGTGCCCACACGTGAGCCCGCCACATCGGGGCTGGTCGGCTTGCCCTTGACGGGCGCGGCGACCGCCGCCTTGCCCTTGGCCGGGGCCTTGGAAGTCTTGGCGCTCTTCGCGCCCGATGCCGCACTCATGCGATGTCCTTGCCCGAGCGCTTGGCATAACGCACTCGCACCTCGCGCGCGCGCCCATCCTCCTGCTCAATCGTGTCGATCCGATGCCCCACACGGGTCGGCTTCTTGGTCTCTGGGTCCACCACCATGACGTTGGAGATGTGGATGGACGATTCGACGGTCTCGATGCCACCAGTACGCCCGCCGCGCTGCGACTGGCCCACCTTCTTGTGGCGCTTCACACGGGCAACCCCCTCGACGATCACGCGATCGCGATCCGTCATCACCTCGAGGACCTGACCCTGCTTGCCCTTATCGCGGCCAGCGATCACGAGAACCTGGTCGCCCTTCTTGATCTTGGCCATGGTTAGAGCACCTCCGGTGCGAGGGAGATGATGCGCATGAACCGCTTGTCGCGCAGCTCCCGGCCCACGGGGCCGAAGATACGCGTGCCGCGCGGCTCGCCATCGGGTTTGAGGATGACAGCGGCGTTCTCGTCGAAGCGGATGTACGAGCCGTCCGGCCGACGCCGCTCCTTGGCGGTACGGACCACAACCGCCTTGACCACGTCGCCCTTCTTGACGCCCGCCCCGGGGATAGCGTCCTTGACGGTAGCGACGATGATGTCGCCGATGCCGGCGTAACGCCGCCCGGACCCACCGAGCACACGGATGCACAAGATCTCCTTGGCTCCGGTGTTGTCGGCGACCTTGAGCCGCGACTCCTGCTGGATCATGTTCTTCTCATACCCTTCGCTTGGCCGGTTCTCCGCGGAGATGAGCCGCGGAGCCTTGCCGAACTGTCTACTTGGCCTTCTCGAGGATCTCCACGACGCGCCACCGCTTGGTCGCGGACAGCGGGCGGGTCTCCATGATGAGGACGAGGTCGCCGACCCCAGCCTCGTTGCGCTCGTCGTGCGCCTTATACTTCGCGGTGCGCGTCATGATCTTGCCGTACAGGTGGTGCCTGACACGATCCTCCACGGCCACGACAACGGTCTTGTCCATCTTGTCGCTCACCACAAATCCGCGGCGCGTCTTGCGGTGCGGCCGAGGCGTCGGCGTCGGTGCGGTCTCGGTTGTCATACTCACTCCACGTTCGCTGTCGGTGCGGTCCGGATGCCGAGTTCGCGCTCCCGCAGGATCGTGTAGATCCTCGCGATGTCGCGACGCACAGCCTTGAGGCGACCGTGGCTCTCCAACTGGCCCGTCGCCGAGGCGAAACGCAAGTTGAACAGCTCCTCCTTCGCCTTGGTCAGCTCGGCGGCCAAGCGCTCGTCGTCAAGCAGGTCGAGCTGGTCGGGCATGAGGTCCTTGGAACCAATCGCCATGTCATTCACCACCCTCGCGCCGCACGAAACGGCATTTCATGGGGAGTTTGTGGATTGCGCGGGTCATCGCCTCGCGAGCCAAAGGCTCAGGCACACCCGACAGTTCGAACAGAATTCGGCCGGGCTTGACGTTGGCGATCCACCATTCGGGAGAGCCCTTGCCCGATCCCATGCGGGTCTCGGCGGGCTTCTTGGTCAGGGGTCGGTCCGGATAGATGTTGATCCACACCTTGCCGCCGCGCTTCACGTGGCGAGTCATCGCGATACGCGCGGCCTCTATCTGCTGATTGGTGACGTATGCCGGTTCCAGCGCCTGGATGCCGAAGTCCCCAAAAGCGATCGACGTGCCGCCCGAGGCGGCGCCGCGCCGGGTGGGCCGGTGCTGCTTGCGGTGCTTGATGCGACGTGGGATGAGCATGGGGAAACCTCAGCCTTCCGTTCCTGCGCTCGATGGCGGCGCGTCACTGGCGCGATCGCCGCGCCGTCCACGCCCACGCTCAGGGCCGCGCCCGCGGGATGGCCGAGGCGCTTGGGCCGCCTGCTCGCGGGCGAATTCCTTCTCCGTGATGTCGCCCTTGTAGATCCACACCTTGACGCCGATCTGACCGAACGTCGTCTTCGCCTCGAAGAAGCCATAGTCGATGTTGGCCCGCAGCGTGTGCAGTGGCACCCGACCCTCGCGATAGAACTCCGAGCGCGACATCTCCGCCCCCCCGAGCCGGCCCGAGCATTGCACACGGATGCCCTTGGCGCCGGCCCTTTGGGCGGACTGCATGCCCTTGCGCATGGCGCGGCGGAACGAGACGCGGCTGGCGAGCTGTTCAGCGATGCCCTGAGCCACGAGTTGGGCGTTGATCTCCGGGTTCTTGACCTCCAGGATGTTGAGCTGCACCTGCTTGGCCGTGAGCTTTTCCAGTTCGCCCCGAATACGATCGGCTTCCGCGCCGCGACGTCCGATGACGATCCCCGGCCGGGCCGTATGGATATCGACCCGTACGCGGTCCCTGGTGCGTTCGATCTCCACCTTGGCGATGCCGGCTCGCTCAAGACCTGTGGCCATCAGGGCACGGATCTTGACATCCTCGTTGACATAGTCGCGATACCGCTGGCCAGGCTTCGTGGAGTCGGCAAACCAACGCGAGCGATGGTCGGTGGTGATCCCCAGGCGGAACCCCAGGGGGTTGACCTTCTGTCCCACTATCGGGCACTTCCCTTCTTCTCGACCTGCGCCACAACCACGGTGATGTGGCTGGTGCGCTTGAGGATGCGCCCGGCGCGCCCTTGGGCACGGGGACGGAATCGCTTCATGGTGGGCCCCTCATCGACATACGCTTCGGCAACCACTAGCTGCCTCTCGTCGAACCGTGCGCCTTCCTGCTCGGTCTTGACCCGCAGGTTCGCGATGGCCGATTCGACCACTTTGCGCACCGGCAGCGACGCCGCTTGTGGCGCGAACTTCAAGGTATCCACCGCGCGGAGCGCGTCCTTGCCGCGGACCAAATCGATCACACGCCGTGCCTTCATGGGCGTGACGCGGACGTAGCGGGCCTGCGCTTTGGCTTCCATCGAGTACTCCTCCTCGCGGCTGGGCGCCTAGCGGCGCCGGCCCTTTCGATCGTCCTTCTCGTGGCCGCGGAACGTGCGCGTGGGGGCGAACTCGCCGAGCTTGTGACCCACCATCGACTCCGTGACAAATACCGGGACATGCTTGCGTCCGTCGTGGACGGCGAAGGTGTGTCCGAGGAAGTCCGGGGTGATCATGGACCGGCGCGACCAGGTCTTGATGACGGTCTTCGTCCCCTTGGCGTTCTGAACATCCACCTTCTTCTGAAGGTGTTCGTCCACGAAGGGACCTTTCTTGAGGCTGCGAGGCATGTGGCGTAGTTCCTTCCTCAGCGCTTCTTGCCAGTGCGGCGACGACGGACGATGAGTTTGTCGCTGGGACGGCGGGGACGGCGGGTGCGCCCCTCCGGTTGGCCCCATGGGCTCACGGGACTGCGGCCACCAGAACTCTTGCCTTCACCACCACCGAGGGGGTGATCGACGGGGTTCATGGCAACACCGCGCACGTGCGGGCGCCGGCCCTTCCAGCGCATGCGTCCCGCTTTGCCCCAGTTGATGTTCGATTGCTCGGCATTGCCCACCGTGCCCACCGTGGCCCGACAACGCAGATCGACATTCCTGATCTCCCCCGAGGGGAGTCGCAGTTGCGCGAAGGCGCCTTCCTTGGCGACGAGCTGGATTGCCGTCCCGGCGGAGCGCCCGAGCTTGGCACCCCCGCCCGGTCGTAGTTCGACCGCGTGGATGACCGTGCCCAGGGGGATATTGCGCATCGGCAAGTTGTTGCCCGGCTTGATATCGGCCGACGGTCCGGCCTCGACCCTGTCGCCCTGATGCAGGTTTTCCGGGGCAAGGATGTAGCGTTTCGTGCCGTCCACATAATGGAGCAGCGCGATGCGTGCGGTCCTGTTGGGGTCGTACTCAATGTGAGCGACCTTCGCGGGCACACCGTCCTTGTCTGCCCGCCGGAAGTCGATGACGCGATAGGCCCGCTTGTGCCCGCCGCCGCGATGGCGCGATGTCACCTTCCCTGAGGAGTTGCGACCGCCCGTCTTCGTCAGAGGCTTGACCAACGACTTCTCGGGAGTCGAGCGGGTCACCTCGACGAAGTCGGCGACGCTCGACCCGCGCCGGCCCGGCGTGGTCGGGGAGTACTTGCGGATTCCCATGAGGCTTCGTCCTTTGTTGTCCTTGGCCCGGTCAGCTCAACGGAGCGCCGAAGATGTCGATGCTGCCCTCGCGCAGCGTGATGATCGCGCGCTTGGTGGTCTTGCGCCGTCCCGAACCCCATCGGGTGCGCCGGATCTTCCCAATCCGCTTGATCGTGTTCACCGAGCCGACCTTGACGTCGAAGATCTTCTCGATGGCGATCTTGATCTCGGTCTTCGTGGCAGCGGTATCGACCAGGAACGTGTACTTGCCCCGGTCGATCAGCCCGTAGCTCTTCTCAGAGACCACCGGCGCGACGATGATGTCTCGAGGGTTCTTCTGGATGTGAAGCTCGGTCACTTCTCCTCCTTGGTGACGCTGCGAGAGGCGAAGGCTTCGAGGGCCGACGCCGTGAACACCACATCGTCGCTGACCATCACGTCATAGGTGTTAAGTTGATCTGGCGCCAACACGTGGACGGTGGGGACGTTGCGCAGTGACAAGCTCGTGACGGCGTCGTCGCTGAGGGCCACCACGAGGACGTGGCGTGCCTCGCTGAGCCTGGACACGGCGGATACAGCCTGGCGTGTCGAGGGAACATCCCCAGCGACGAGCTCACTGACCACGTGGACGCGTCCCGCACGAGCCCGGTCGGACAGCGCACCGTACAGCGCAGCGGCCTTCATCTTCTTGGGCGTGCGCTGGGCGTACGAGCGGGGCAAAGGCCCGTGGACCACGCCGCCGCCCGCGAACTGCGGGGCGCGAGTGGAGCCCTGGCGTGCGCGGCCCGTGCCCTTTTGACGGTAGGGCTTGCGCCCGCCGCCGCTCACCATGCCGCGGGTCTTGGTCGCATGGGTCCCCTGACGCGCGGCGGCCAGCTGAGCCACGACAACCTGGTGGATCAACGGGACGTTGGCCTGGACGTCGAACAGATCGTCCGGCAGGTCGGCGGTTCCGGTCTTCGTGCCGACAGCGTCGAGGACATCGACGATAGCCATGGCGGTCAGGCTCCCTTCACAGCACTGCGGATCAGCACAACGCCGCCGCGCGGTCCGGGTACAGCGCCTCTGATGAGCACGAGACCCTTGGCCGCGTCGACGGCGACGACTTTGAGGTTCTGGACTGTGTGGCGCGCGGCCCCCATCCGTCCGGCCATCCGCATCCCCTTGAAGACGCGGCCGGGAGTGGCGCACGCGCCGATCGAACCGGGCTTGCGGTGGTTGCGGTGCGCGCCGTGCGAGGCGCCAACACCCGCGAAGCCGTGGCGCTTCATAACCCCGGCAGTCCCCTTACCCTTGGTAGTCCCAGTCACGTCGACCATGGCGCCGGGGGCGAAGACATCGGCGGAGATTTCCTGCCCGAGCTCGTACTGCTCGGCATCCGCCGTGCGCACCTCAGCCAGATGGCGCCGGGGAGTGACGCCAGCCTTGGCGAAATGTCCAGCCAACGGCTTGGTGACCCGGCGAGGGTTGACGGCGCCGTAGGCCAACTGGACAGCACTATAGGAATCGACGTCCTGGGTGCGTACCTGCGTGACAACGTTGATGTCGACGTTGATCGCGGTGATAGGGATAACGCGCCCGGCCTCGTCCCATGCCTGGGTCATCCCGAGCTTGGTTCCCAGCAGGGCCGTCACCGACCGGGCGGGAGTGGACAGCGTGGTCATGTCGAGTGCTTCCTTGTCCGCGCTTCTCAGAGCTTGATCTCGATGTTGACATCGGCAGGCAGATCGAGGCGCATCAGCGAATCGACCGCCTTCGGCGTCGGATCGATGATGTCGATGAGGCGCTTGTGGGTGCGCATCTCGAACTGCTCACGGGAGTCCTTGTACTTGTGGGGCGAGCGGATCACGCAGTAGACGTTCTTCTCGGTAGGAAGCGGCACGGGCCCGACCACCGTGGCACCCGCTCGTGTCACGGTCTCGACGATCTTGCGCGCGGACGAGTCGATGACCTCGTGGTCGTACGACTTGAGGCGAATTCTGATCTTCTGTCCCGCCACGACTCGCTTCCTTTCATCTGGTATTCATGCAGGTGAGCCATGCACCCGCGCTCGGGCGTGTCGCCCTGCGCGGCACACGCCTCGCCCCAGTCGAGGGGCCGAAGCCCCGGTGTGGGTTGGTGTGCCCGCCCGCCGCGCACTGCGCGGCACGCGAGCGTTCAGGCCCAGCCTGGGGCCATACGAACGTCTACTACGTAGTGGCAGCCGACATATGCGCGGTGCGCACCGGCGCCGACGCCGAGGGAAAACCTTACACCATCAAGTGACACGCAGCGAACCGGCGCCAAGCGCCCACACGCCGAGCACCCTGCACCGGGAGTGGCGGGGCTAGGCCCGCCGAGTCGCCCAGCCCAGGGTGCTCGGTCGCTTCGACGTATGCGGTCAGGCGATGACCTCAGTGACACGCCCGGAGCCGACGGTGCGCCCACCCTCGCGGATGGCGAAACCGAGACCTTGCTCCATGGCGATCGGCTGGATCAGCTTGACAGTCATCTCGGTGTTGTCGCCGGGCATCACCATCTCCGTGCCTTCCGGCAGCGTGATGACGCCGGTGACATCGGTGGTGCGGAAGTAGAACTGCGGGCGGTAGTTCGAGTAGAACGGGTTGTGCCGCCCACCCTCGGACTTGGTCAGGATGTAGACCTGAGCCTCGAATTCGGTGTGCGGGGTGATGGTGCCAGGCTTGGCCACCACCTGGCCGCGCTCAACCTCGTCGCGCTTGATTCCGCGCAGCAACAGGCCGCAGTTCTCGCCCGCCCAGGCCTCGTCCATCGACTTGTGGAACATCTCAATCCCGGTGACGATGGTGTTCTGCGTGGGACGCAGACCCAAGATCTCGACTGGCGAGTTGATGGGCAGCTTGCCCCGGTCGACCTTGCCGGTGACCACGGTGCCGCGCCCGGTGATGGTGAACACGTCCTCGATCGGCATCAAGAACGGCTTGTCCATGTCGCGGACCGGGTCCGGGATGTAATCATCCACGGCGTCGATCAGCTCGCGGACCTTCTCGCCCCACTCCGGGTCGCCTTCCAGCGCCTTGAGCGCGGAGACGCGCACCACGGGCGCGTCCTCGTCGAAGCCCTGAGACGCCAGGAGCTCCCTGACCTCCAGCTCCACCAGCTCCAAGATCTCCTCGTCCTCGACCATGTCCACCTTGTTCAGCGCGACCATCAAGGAGGGGACGCCCACCTGGCGGGCCAGCAGCACATGCTCGCGGGTCTGCGCCATGGGGCCGTCGTTAGCGCCCACCAC
>JAISBQ010000049.1 GCA_031266115.1 Bifidobacteriaceae bacterium | reverse complement strand
GGGCTTATGCAGGATGGGGTGTTCGGCGTGTCGTGCCTGGTGGGATGACCTGTCGCAGAGGACACGATGGACGATCTGGGCCCCTGCATCCAGCTCACAAGGGGGCACGAGCCCGCGTCAGCCGAGGCGCCGGCATCGTCGCTGCTGCGTCCAGCCCACGAGGGGGCACGAGTGTCAGAGGGATGTCGGAAACGTACCGAAAACGTCTCACAACAAATTTCGGTACGTTTCCGACCGTCCACGTCACTCGCCCACCGGACTCACCCGAACGTTTACCCAGGTCACACGGTTGCCACCAGATCGAAGACCACGGCCCGTGCGTCTGAAACGTACCGAAAACGTCTCACAACAGATCTCGGTACGTTTCCGACCAGTCCGGACCAGACTCGACCCCGCAGTCAGGCGGTCTGAGGACCCCCAACAGCGCACGTGTCCTCACCACTGCCAGCACGAACAACCGACGATCACGTCACACCACGGAGACACTCAACCGGCCCCACAACGGACCCAAAACGCTGCTGCGAAACACACCGATCTGGGGAGTTCACCGCCGGGGGCTTACGAAACGGGGTGAGCATGCCCAGACCGATGTGGGCGATGGGGATATCAGTGGCGAGGAGCCCTGACTGGCGTAGTGCCTCAACATCGTGGGTGCGCCCGGGTAAGGGATCAGAGACCCAAACCAGGGTGCCGGTGAGGGTCACGGCGACTTGGACGTTGAGGCCGGTCATGTGGTGTTGCCGGAGTAGTCCTCGTGATGATCGGCCCATGACCAGCACGGAAGCAAGGTGCCGTCCACGATGAGTTGGACGGTCGGGTCGAGATCGTCGACCGTGGGGACGTACTGGGCGAGGACCGTGTTCAGGACTGGCGTGTAGTCTGCGACGATCCGAGGAATGGTGGACTGGTCCACATCGTACTGTTCAGCAAGATCCCATTCAGTGCGGTTCCGGTACAAGTAGGTCGACACGATCACGATCTTCGCGTAGAGCCCGAACTTCTGTTTCCTGCGCCGTGTCTGATTTGGATGCGGGTCGAGAGGAAGAGGCTTATTGGAGACTGGGCCGAGTACCGCCCGAGCGATGCTCCGACCAGCGACAACGCGAAGTTGATCGGGAGTTTCTAATAACGCTCGAAGGATGAGCCCACACAAGTCAACGATTTGGTTCCGGGTGAATCCGGTTGCATAGTACACGGTGATGGCCTGTTCCTGGAGCATCGGACTTTGACATCCCTAATCCTCCCCGAACAGGTCATCCTCGTAGACCGCGACACCCCGAACACCCATTCTGTATAAGCCTCAACGAGTTGCGTGTTAGCTGGAGGTAGGGCGCGCCCACCCGAAAGTGCCTCGAAGGTTATTCCGGCGGAATGGCCGGGACGCGAATCCGGTCTACTCACGGGGCCTAGGACTTCCCAGCGTTCGAGTCCGTGTTGTATGAGCCGAGTTTTCACGGGCCCGCTCGTCGACCCCCCGGGGCCTCCAGACCGTCGACCCTTCACCTCTCCGGGCTCCCAGAGGCGGTTTCGGGCCTGAAAGGTGAAGTTCCCGGACCCCGCGAAATACCGGACCGGAGCGAAGCGAAAGGAGGACCCGATCCTGTGGTACTTCTAGACCACGGTGAAGCTGCCGCTCGGCCTTGCACCGTGGGCGGTGAGGTGGATGTAGGTGAGGCGGTCCATGGTGGCACCGTCCAACACCAGGGAGGCGATTGTCCGCTTGGAGCAGTTCCGGAACGAGACGTGCATCAACGTGCTTCCGGCAAACGATGCGCCTGTGAGATTTGAGGAGTCCAGGACCACGCCGGTCAGGGCGTTGCCCGCGAACGACGCCCCACGCAGGTCCGTGTACTTGAGTTGAGTTCCCACCAGGGTGGCGCTCGAGAGGTCCGCCCCACGCATGGCGACATGCGAAAACCTGGCGTCCGTCAGGTCGGCCCGGGTGAAGGTCGCTCTCGTGGCGCTGGCGCTGGACAGGTTGGCCCCGGACAGGACGGCGTGATCGAACACCGCACCGGCCAGGTCGGCGGCCTTGAATGCTGTCTCGGCCAGGCGCGCCCTGGTGAAATCCGCCCCACCCAAGTGGCTCGCGTTGAAGGTGGCCCCATCGGCCACAGCATCCCGGAAGTCCGCACCGGCGAGATGCGCGGCCTTGAGCGTCGCTCCGCGCAGTGACGCTCCGGCGAAGATGGCGCCCACGAGTTGGCTCGCGTTGAAATTCCCGTTATCCAGGAAGGCGCCCCGGAAATCGGCGTGGCTCAACCCCATGGCGTTGAACCGCAGCACGGCAAGCGGGACACCCTCGCGCGTCCCGGCCCCCGCACCACCCGGCGCGGCCCCGGCACCCGCACTCACCCCGCTGACACCCGCACCGCCTGGCGCCCCGCCACCTCCACTCGCCCCACCAGGTGGTAGTGCAGCACCTCCACCCACCCCGGCACCCACCCCAACCCCCGCATCCGCACCGATTCCGCCGGCACCCACCCCACCCGGCACCCCATCCCCGGCACCCGCACCCATCCCATCCCGCACCCCTGGCGCATCGGGTCCGGGGCCGCCCCCAGCGCCGGTTCCGGGCACCACGCCGGGGTGGGCGTCAGCGCGAACGTCGGGGCCGGCATCGTCGGCGTGTTCCGCCCTGAGATCTCGCAGGATCTCCTCCAGGTCGCCCACGGACTGGCTGGTGGCACGCAGAGCGGCGTCCTCGTCGAAGCCGGCGTCCATCAAGTCCCCGAAGCGCTCGATCAGGTCCTCGCGAACCTCGGCGCGCAAATCCTGGGCGGCGGGCAGGTCGCGATAGGGCCCGAACAAGTCTTCCAGCAGGCCGTCGATTCGGCTGGTCATGGTCTTTCCTCTCTTCGGCGCTGAGCAGCGCGCCGTCCTAGAGCAGCGCGTCCAACACGCGCTTGGCGTGGTCCCAGGCAGCGGCGCCAGCGGCGTAGGCGTCGCGGCCCGCGGCGGTGAGCGTGTAGTACTTGCGGCGCCCGCCTTGCGATTCGTCGCCCCAGTAGGCAGTCACCCAGCCGCTCGCCTCCAGGCGCCGCAGGCTGGAGTAGAGCGTGGCCTCCTTCGGTTCGTATTGCCCCGACGATGCCGCCGCGATGGTTTTCACGATCTGGTACCCATAGCGGTCGGCGCCTAGGAGGGTCTTGAGGATCATCGTGTCGATATTGCCGCGCACCAGGTCCGGTGACAGGCTTCCGTGGTTCTCCACGCCGACATCGTATAGCGAGGTACTGTGTCTGTCAAGGTACTTCGCCAGACATGTTGGCTGAGTCGACGGACTCGCGCGTCAACCGGTCGCCGCCGCGGCCCGCCCCACCGCCTGACCACCCGCACGATGACGCTCCACCGCCACCACGGTGACGCCCCCTCTCCCGTGCCGGCCAGTGCCGCCCGAACCACTCCCGCCGCGCGGATTGGCGGCGTTCTCGGCGTTCTCGCCCCGGTCCGCCGACTGATCCAGCACGTGCACCACCAGGAGCTCCGCCGTGCGCAGGTACGGGTCGGTCTTGGGGATGGCACGCCGGATGGCTCTGCTGGCGCCGGCCGCGTCGCGAACGACCCCGCACAACAACCCGAGGACGGGCCGGTGCGAACACACCGCGGCGGGCTGTCCCAGACCGAGTGCACGTCGCATCGCCCGCGTCGCCCCGGCCGGTGCCTTCCGCGCGGCCGCCTCCGTGATCTCCGGCACATCGCGTGGGGTGAGGCCCGCGGCTCGCGCATATGGCTCGACGGTGCGACAGCAGCGCTGCCACGGCGAGGTCTGCACCTCCCGAATGCCGTAGGCGGCTAGCAGCCCCACTCCATGCTCCGCCCGCGCGCGCCCCATCCTGGTCAGGGGCCTGGTCGCCTCGTCCCCGTCCCAGGCCTCACGCTTCACCGCCCGCCCGTGGCGCAAGATCACCACCGCCCGCGTCCTCAGCGTTCCCGCCCGCCACATCGCCACCAGCCCGTCCAGGGGGCGCCGGTCGCTTCGCCTGGTTAACCGCCGCCGGGCCCGTCCCACCTCGCACCACCGCACGTGGTCGATCTCGCTGAGGTGAGCACGGTGGACGGGCGGACGGGCGCGCAGGGCGG
>JAISBQ010000021.1 GCA_031266115.1 Bifidobacteriaceae bacterium | reverse complement strand
GCCGGATCGCCTCGACCGCGGGAACGTCGCGCCGGATGGTTTGTTCGATGTAGTTGGCGAACCAGCGCCCGCGCGCGGCCGGCGTCCAGGCACGCAGCGCCAGCGGAAACCCGCCGATGCTGATGCGCCGCATGTAGTCCGCTCGGTCGCCAGTAGCGAGCGGACTGGTAGCGGCGGTGCGTGGGTCCTCGAACAGGGCCGCGAGCAGGCCGCCCGGGGTGCCGTCGATCTCCGATTGAGCCAGGGGGTAGACCGGCAACCGGTGGATACGCCCGGTCAGCGCTTGGACTCCGGCAGGCAGAGCGTCATAGCCGGTGGAGCCGGCCAGGATGAACTGGCCGGGGTCGGAGTTGGTGTTGAGACGCGCCTTGATCGCGTCGAGCAGTGCGGGCGAGCGTTGGTATTCGTCGAGGTAAATGCGGCTGGATGAGGGAAGAAACGCACTGGGGTTGGCGTTGGCGTCAGCGGCGACCACCGGATCGTCAAGGTCGATGATCGGCCCCGGCAGGGTCTGTGCCAGGCTCCGCAACACTGTCGACTTGCCCACCGATCGCGGGCCCTGGAGCAGGAGCACGGGTGACGTAGCGACTCGCTCCCGCGCCACGTCAAGGACTTGTCGCCGAATCAATGGTGCAGTGCTATTCACGCAGGTAGTGTAGCTCTAGTGCAGGAAAGTTGGGGCAGTTAAGGATGGAAAATCGGGTCGTCTAATGCCGAAAAGTTGACGAGTGGCGCGTGGCTGCTCGTGACGATGCCGGGGGCCGGTGGCGGCGGACCTTGCCCTTGCCGATCGGCTCTGTCTCGCGTTGGCCCACCGGATGTCCGATGCCGCCCTGACTGCCGACCGCACCTGGGCGGCCGTCGACCTGGGAGTGACGGTGGATCTCATCCGACAGAGCGCAGGGCCCCAGCCGGCGCCTGGACGGCGCCCACTGGGGCCCTGCGTTGGGCTATGCGTCTAGCGGACCACGGCGACGGTGTAGACCGCGGTCTTGCCGCCGGCCTTGACCATCACCTTGGACTTGCCCGCCATGTGTGCCGTGAGCAGGCCGGCCTCATCGACGCTCAGGACCGCCGGGTTGGTCGTGTAATACCTCACCTCGGCGCCGGTCGCCTTGGCTGGAGTGACCCTCGCCGCCACCGCGTGGGTGGCACCTGGAGCCAGGGTCGCGGGAACGGTGGCGCTTACCCGCTTGACCTTGGTCTTTGAGGTCACCACCGTCACCTTGACGGTGGCCTTGACGGTGGGTCCGCCCGGCGTGGCGAGCGCCGTACCGGTGACGGTCGCGGTTCCGGCCTTGAGACCGAGGATCCGCCCGGTGGCCTTGTTGACCTTCACCACCGACGGCTTGGAGCTGGTCCACGTCACCGCGGCCTGCGCGGCGCCGCCCGCGGTGTAGGCGACCGTGAGCGGACGGACCTTGGTGCCCTTGGCGATCCGCACTGAGGTCTGCGAAACCCCCAGCGCCGTCAGCGGAGCCGCGGCGGGATCCACCCGCGGTGCCACGGCGTCGCTCACGGGGGCGCGAACCAATCCGGCCATCGCCGCCGCCAGCGCGGCACTGGCGTCCCTCGCTTGGGCGGAGGTGGTCCCCGATGCGCCCGCCACTCGCTGCGCCTCGGCCAACGCGGTCGCATAGGCAGACCAGGTGGCAGCGGTGAACAGACCCTGGGTCGACGTCAAGGCACCGCCGGATCGGATGAGCTGGTCGAGTGACGCCTTGGCCGAGGCCAATTCGACTGCCGGATCGGGTCCCGCCGGATCCCGTCCGCCTGGATCGTCCCCGCCTGGATCGTTTCCGTTCGGGTCTTTGGCGGGGCTGCGGACCAGTCCGTTCATGGCATCCGCGAGGGTCGTCGTGGCGCCGCGGACGGCGGCGAGCGTCGCCGCGGTGTTAGTAGCCGCCCCCTGGGCGACGGCCAGCGCGGCGCTGTACACGGCCCAGGTGGCGGCGGTGTAGGACTCGGCGCCATCGGCGAAGCCGGCCGATGCGCGAATCAGCTGGGCGAGGACCGCCTTGGCGGCGGCCAGCTCGGCTGCCGGATCGACGGGCTGCGGGCCGGGATCGGGAACGGTCAGAGCGGCGATGGCGGAGATCAACGCCGTGCGGGCCGAATCGGCCTCCGATTGCAGCGGATAGGGCGAGGCGACGACGGCCCGCGCCTGGGTCAAGGCGGCGTTCACGCTTGCCCAGGAGGTCGTCGTGTAATCGCCTGACCTCAGCGCCTCGGCCGCGGAGATCGCGGCCTGGAGCGGCGCGAGGTTCGCCGGTGCGGGCACCTCAATGGCGCCGAAGGCCTTGACGAGAGCGTCCTCGGCCCGGTCGAGTTCGCGCTGAGTCGTCGCCGACGACCCGGCGGCGGCCACGAGGGCGGAGCGAGCATCCGTGAATGCCGTCCACGCCGCGGCCGAGTTGCCGCCAACCGGCAGGCCGTCGGTCGCGTCGATGAGGGCGCTTGCCTCATCGTCGATCCGCCCGGAGGTCGCGAAGGTCCACCAGTTGATCCGTAGTGCCCCGGTCGAGGCGATGTAGATGTCGTGGACGCCCGCGGGAGGTGAGGCGACCGGGGCGGTGTAGGTGTGGAACAGCCCGTTCGAGGTGTCCGTGGTGTCGGCAACCGAGGCGAGCAGGGTTCCGCCGGCGCCGGCGCTCGGGGCGTTGGCCCAGACTTCGACGGTGAACGGCTCGGCGGCTCCGGTGTCCGTGGCGAGACGGATGGCGAACTGCGATGCGGCAACGTCGCGGAAGTCCACGCGCGAGAAGGTGTGGGTGGTTCCCGTGGCTTCGGTCCGTGCGGCGGTACCGGTCTCGTTGGCCCCCGAACCCCAGGTGCTCAGCGTCGGCGCCGGTGGCGTGAAGCCGGTGCCCGTCAGCGGTGGGGCATAAGAGTCGTAGTTCTCCATCTGCACCATCCGGTAGGGGTTGCGCCCCTGCTGGTTGGTGAGCCTCAACGTGCGGCTGGTCGAGATGTCGGGATTGGCCTTGAGTGTCGCCGTGACTACGACATCGCCGTCGCCCGCGCCGGTGGCGGTGACCACGCCGAGGTGGTCAACTCCCGCCAACGCGGTTGCCCCGCCGGCCGGGTCAGCGATAGACCAGTTCAGCTCCCACGCCGGCACCGTGAGCAACGCGCCGGGCAGATAGAACGAGTCCGCGTTCTCGGCAAACAACTCGGAGAACACCACCGACTGGGCGCTCGTCCCGCGGTAGTGGGTGATGGTGTCGGTCTGACCGAAGGCCATACCCGTGCGCATGATGGGGTACTCGACGGTCTTGGCTACTGCGCCGATCGCGACCTTGTTGGCGTCGAGCTGGTTGGTGACCAGAACCTCCAGGGTGGCGGTGTGGCCATTCGACGTCGCGGTGACCAGCACGGTCCCGTTGCCGGTGCCCGATGCCGTCAACACGCCGGTCTGATCGATGCTAGCGAGCGCCGTGGGGCCGCCATCGGACGCGGTCACGGACCACACGATCGGGGAGACCGACGAGGCGGGCGTCGGGGTGGCATCGAGGTCAAGCGTGCCGCCTTTGGACCGGATCGAATCGGCCGAATAGAGCTGGGAGATGGCCAGCGAGGCCGTCGCCTGCGGGTCGGAGCCGAGTTCCAGCCATTCGACGCGAGTGCCGCGGGACGTGGACACCAGGTAGATGTCCCACGTTCCGGTCGGGATTGTGGCCGCGACCGAGCGGTTCTCATACTCGGGCGTGATGTAGGCGTTCTTGTAGGCCACGCCGTTCGCGTCCGTGCCATCTTGACCCTGCGGCGAGCCCGGGTACTGGTGGTTCGCGAACGGCGAGTTCCGCACGGCGATCGGGCCGATGCCCAGGCCGGCGGGGATTCCGCTCACGGGCCGAGTGTCCGTGAGGGGGATCGTGGCGGCCGGCGTCGCCGTGGCCAGGTCGCTGGCGGGCGATCCGGGCGGCAAGGCATAGACCTGGAGGTTGCCGGTCCGGTCCGCACCCACCCGGACGGTCACGGTGTCGGTGCCGGCGGCCACGGCTACGTCCTGGTAGTTCAGCCACGTTCCGGCTTGGCGCATCCACACCGATTCCGGCGAATACAACGCATCGGAGGTCGAGACGATCTCGATATCGGATCCGTCGAGGGAGTAGTTCGAATAATCGTCGAAGTTCTCGGCCTGGGTGAGCACGGTGAGATTGCGCGTGCCGGCGGGCGTGCCGCCGTTCGCTTCGGTGACCGTGAGCGTGCCGCTCGCCTCGACCGTGGACGATGACGGTCCCACGCTAATCGTGTAGGTGCCGGGTTCGATGATGAACGCCGAGCGCTCCACATCCCACACCCCGAGCTTGTCCAGCGCGTCGATCTCGAAGCTGAACGGGGTCGCCGTGTTCGGCGCGATGTTCTTCAGGCGGTCGAAGGCGATGAGGCGCTTGTTGGCCTGGTCGATTCGGGACGGGGTGCCGGCGTAGGTTGCGTAAACCTCGACCACCTCGTCCGACGTGACCGATCCGGTGTTGCGGACCGTTCCTGACACGGTGACAGTGCCGTTCGCGAGCGGGGAGACCGTGGCCGTGTGGTCGAAATCGGTGTACGTGAGGCCGTAGCCGAACTCGTACAGCGGCGTGCCGTTGAAGTACTGATAGGTCCGCTCACCCTTGACGATGTCGTACGTCATCAGGCCCTTCGGGACCGTTCCGTTCATGTTGGACAGGTTGTCGTTGCCGGTCTCGGAATAGGCGGGCCACCGGTAGGACGCCGGTGGGTTGTCTTCCGACGCCCCGACCATGTCCTCGACCTGCCGGTACCACGTGGCCGAGAGCCGGCCGGCGGGGGAGAAAGCCGGGATGGTGGTCTGGCCGGTGGGGAGGTAGCCGGGGTACTCGGTGTACGTGGCATACGGCGAGTACTTGCTTGCGGCCGGCGAGTAGCCCGAGGCCGTGCTCTGGACCTCGTAGCCGTCATCGAACAGGGCCGCGACCAGCGCGGAACCCTCCTCCTGACCCGAATGCCCGATCTCGAGGATCGCTGTGACGTGGGGGTTGTTGTGGACCGTGGCGTCGATCGTCATCGGCGAACCGGTCTTGACCACGAGGATGACGTCGCGGCCCAGGGTGTTCGTCACATAGTCGA
>JAISBQ010000319.1 GCA_031266115.1 Bifidobacteriaceae bacterium | reverse complement strand
GCTCGTGTCACCGCGAAGCTCAAGGGCAGCCAGCGCGTTGTAGACCATGCCCGCGGTCGCGGTGAGCATCAGCTCGGCCAGCCCGTTCGCAAAGTAACCCTCTGCCATACCGATGTAGCCGTAGTACGTCTCCTCGTTGACCATTTCCGGCGTACCAACCGACGATGTCGTGTACAGCGACGTGTCGACGTCCTTGGCGCAGTCCAAGCCGTCGCGGACTGCGGCAAGAGTCGTCACCCCCGGATACCCAAGGATCGACAAGCAGTACGCAGGGGTCGGCGGGGTCGTGGGGCCCGGCGGGTAGGCCAGGGCGGGGGTGGGGATGCTCGCGGCGGTCAGGGCTAGGGCCACGAGGGCCGCGCCAAAGGCCGCGCGACGCGGATGGGCGTGGGTAGGGGATGAATGGCTCGTCATGACTCTCACCTGCATTCAGGGCGCCGCACACCGCGGCATTGGGGACGGGCTGGGACGGCGCCGCGAAGCGCCGTTCCAGATGCTAGCTGCCGCGTTTCGCCTGGTCAGGACCTCGCCAGGGCCAGGCGAACGCGAACGAGCCCCGCTCTCGCAGCGGGACCCTGGTTGGGCGCGGCCCGTGGGGCCGGTGCCAGGCACCGACCCCACGGATCGCGCTGACGTCAACATCGACGAAATACGAAGAGTGGCATCGAATTTACCACCTACTTCATCGTGACCGGTTCACTTCTTCGCGGTCACCTTGACGGCGATCTTGGCGACCTTTCCGTTCGCCTTGACCGTAATGATGGCCTTGCCGGCCTTCTTCGCCGTGATCTTGCCCAACTTAGAGACCTTTGCGACCTTGGCGTTGGAGCTCTTCCAGGTCACCTTTGCCTTGGCGCCCTTGGCGGTCACGGCCTTCACCGCGACCGTGGAGGACTTGCCCGCCACCAGACGCAGCGACTTCTTGGCGACCTTGAAGATCGCCTTGCCGGCCTTGGGAGCCGCCGGAGCCACCTCGGGAGCGACCTTCGGGGCCAATCCCGCCTGGATGGCCGGGGCCACCATGGCGTTGACCACGCCGGCCTCGGCGGCATCGACCTCATCCTGAGTGGCCTCGGGGTTGGCGATGGCGGCCTCAGCGATGGCGATCGCACTCGCCAGCGCCTGCGCGGTCGCCGCATCCACGCCGGCCGTGTTCATGGCCCGGGCAGCGGCGACCGCCGCCGACGCCGATCCGGTGTACGGCCTCACGCGAGCCTTGGCGATCTCGGCCACCAAGGTGCTGCGCGCGGTCGAGACCTGCGTCGCCGTGGCGTTCGGGTTGTCGTTGACGGCCTTGGCGCTCGCCAAGACATCCGGCAGCCCGACCACGCTAGACGGCACATAGTTCGCGATCCCGTCCACGATGGTCTGAGCGAGCGAAATCGCCGAGGCCAACGACACCTTGGACGGCCGCGGAACCAGGCCCCCCATGGCCGCACGCAGCGCCTCGTACGCCTCGTCGACATCGGTCTTCGGTGCCTCGCTCAGCGCCAAGATCGCCTGGGACGCCGCGAGCGGCGAAGTCAGAGCGGCCCAGGAGACCGGGGTGTACAGCGCCTCGGGTAGCGCCCGGACGGTCGCATCGAGGATCGCCAAGGCGGCGGTGTCGCCCTTGTCGACGATCGCGATGACGGCCTGACCCAGCGCGATCTCCGCGGCATCGATCTGGCCCTGAGTGGCCGCCGGATCCGCCTCGACCACCTTGGCGGCATCGAGCTTGGCGTTGAGGTTGGCAAGACCCGCAGTCATGTAGAGGTCGGGAGTCGCCGCCATCGCCTCAGCGATGGCGATCCAATCGCGCAGGCCGTCGCGGTCCACCCCGCCAATCACCAGGGAGCCGAAGGCGGCCTGGAGGTCGGCGTGAGCGGCCTGAACGGCATCGGCCGGGGTGTCGGCAAGGTTCGCATACACGGCGCGGGCCGCGGCCAGCACCGGCGCGAACGCCGCATAGCTGTCCGTGGTGTACGCGGTCTGGTTCGCCTCGACCGACGTGCCCGCGGCGAGAAGCGCCTCGAACGGACCGACGATGGCGTCCCCGGCCCGTGCCACGAGCCCAGCGACGGCGCCAGCGAGGGTGTCGTATGCGGCCTGGATCTCGGCCTCGGTGGCCGAGGTGTTCGCCAACACATCCTCGGCACCGGACAGTGCACCGGTCAACGCGGCGGCGCTGGACGTGGTGTAGGCGCTCAGATCGGCATCGGCCCACGCGTCATACAGCGGGCCGAGCTGATTGAGTTCGAGCGCCTCAATGGCGGCATTCAAGTCCGCGGTCGCGTCCTTGACCGCCTGGACCCCATCCATCGTGTAGATGCGGACATCGACCAGATCCTCGGCGGCCTCGCGCGCGGCGAGGTAGGTGGCCCAGGTGGACGGGTAGTAATCCGCCTCATCAGCGAGGCTCACCGCGGCGATTGCCTGGCGCATCTTGTCGCGGTTCGGGGCGCCGATCGTCGCGAAGAACGAGGCCTTCTCCACACCGGCGTTGGTCCACAGGTGGCCGCCCGTGGTCCGGTTGAACGTGCCGGTGTCGCTGGTGCCGTCCCACTGGTAAGCGACAATCTTGTCCTTGTACTCGATCAGCAGATCCATCCAATCGGCCGCGAAATCGGCCTGGTACTCCTGGACTTCGGCACTGTTGGCCATGGTGTTGTTGGCGCCTGAGCCCCAGCCCTCTCGCCTCATCACCGGGGAGTTGTGGACATCGAACGTGTTGCCGTTGGCCTGGCCGATCCACGATGTCGATCCGGAGTTCGCCGGATACTGCGGGTCCGTGGGCAGGACGCGGCGCGTGGGCTCATTCGGGTCGTAGTAGGGGTTGGGGACAAAGTCGGACCGGATGTCGGATTCGGAGAAGGAGATCTCGTCGGCCACCGTCAGGCCCGCTTCGATCTGGGCGCGCAGCATGTCGATGGTGGGGTAGGCGGCCGCAAGACGTGCCTGCATGCCGTAGCCGTCGACGTTGCCGGCCGCGTAGATGGGCTGGAGCATCTTGATGGTCTGGCTCATCTTGGGCTCGTAGAGCTTGTTGGAGTCCTGGAAGTCGTTGAGGTAGAGCTTCCAATCGGCGCCGTAGTGGTTGGACCACGTGCGGGCCGAGGAGAACGCCTGACGAATCCACGCGGACTCCGCGTAGAGGCGGGCATCGGGGTTGGTGTCCAGATCGGCGCGGCGGAAGATGCGTCCCCACTGCCCCACCTGGTAGTCGTCGGCATTGCGAACCTGGCCGGTGTAATCGTCAATCGGCTCGTTGACCACGTCCCACGAGTAGATGACGTCGTTGTACGGCTCGTACTTCTCCATCATCTTCATGATGTAGTTGTCCAACCGCGCGAGCATGGTCGCGGGGCTGGCCCAGTCGGGGTTCTGGGCGTTGTAGACGAAGCCGTTGCAGAAGAAGTAGTTGGGCTGCTGCCCACCGTGCCACGCCAACACGTGAGCCCTGACCACCTTGCGCTCTTCGGGCGGAAGGTTGTTGGTCTCGTTGTAGGCCTGGATGGCCCGCAAGGTGGCCTCGGAGCTGTTGGTTGTGTTGGCCAGCACGACGTTCCGGTTGGCGACCTCCTTCGCCGCGGCCTTCTCCAGCTCAGTCAGGGTTGTATCGGCATCGATCTCGGTGACGGCCGCGTTGTACGCCTGGCGGGACACCGAGTTGGAGTTGTTGTTGCCGATCTGACCGTCGAGCTTCAGCGCGTTGGACGGACTGTTGGTCCGGTAGTGGTAGAGGGCCTGCGTACCGTTCCAGGTACCGAACGTGCCCATGATGAAATAGTCCTGATACTCACGCCACAACGATGGCAACGTGTAGTCGACCGCCGTGGCGGACGTGGTAGTGGCGACGGCGGCCGTCGTGGCCCCCATCACCGTAGCGAGCGACACCACAATGAGGCGCCGCATTTTTCCTCGCATCCGACAAACTCCTTCGTTTGGATTGATTACTGCCCCTGGCCGCCCCACGGCGCGACGGAATAGGTCATACGATTGTTGCCCACTTCGCAACCAACGGTCAACACACGCCCCTGACCTGCACAAACGCGTTGCACACGATTGCGATCCGCCGAGGGAGCCGCGCGGGCCCTACACTGGCACGCGTCCGCCCAGGTGCAACGACGACCAGCGGACCGCCCAAACCCTGAAAGATTCGGAGAGGAATCGATTTCATGACTCACCACACCGATGCCACGCGCGGACGGGCACGGCGCTGGGCGACCTTCGTCGCCACGGCCGTTGCGGCATCGTTCGCTGTTGCGGGACTCCAAGGCGCCGGAGTACCCGGCGGCCCCGACCCTGCCGAGGCCGCCGATCCGCTGCCCTACCTCGACCAGTCCCTTCCCTTCGATGTCCGCGCCGCCGACTTGGTGTCACGCATGACGTTCGAGGAGAAGGTTGCCCAGCATCGCTCGGCCAGCAGCCGGGTGACCAACACCGCGCTGCCCACCTACCAGGCTATCCCGCGCTTGGGCGTCAAGGCCTACCGCTACTGGAACGAGGCACTCCACGGCGTCGCCAACGTGACCGGTGCGACATCGTTCCCGTCCGCGCTTGGCATCGGCGCCACGTGGAACCGCGACCTGGTCCGCGAGATGGCCACCGCCATCTCCGATGAGGCGCGCGCCGGCAACAACGGCGCCGACGGCGCCGGATCGGGAGCCAACGACCTGACCTACTGGTCACCCACCATCAACCTCAACCGCGATCCGCGGTGGGGCCGCGCCGACGAATCGTATGGCGAGGATCCCTACCTGATGGGCGAAATCGGTAAGGAATTCGTCACCGGCCTGCAGACCGGCGATCCCACCTACACGAAGATCGTCTCCACGCCGAAGCACTTCTTCGCCAACAACGCCGAGAACTATCGCCGCAACGGCGATTCGATCATGTCCGAGCGGGACCTGCGCGAGTACTACACGCCCGCCTTCGCGGCCCTCACCGGCGCCGACGGATCGGCGTCCCGCTCCATGATGAGCGCCTACAACCGGACCAACGGCACCCCGATGTCAGCGTCCAGCGAGTACATCGAGCAGATGGCGCGGCGCACCTGGGGATTCGACGGATTCATCACCTCCGACTGCGACGCCATCCTCGATGAGCACGTCCGCCACCAGTGGGAGCCCGAGGGCCTGGGCCACTCGGTCACCGGCGCCGAGGCGACCGCCTGGTCCGTCAAGGCCGGCACCGACCTGGCCTGCGACAACGGCAACTGGTCCTTCCAGTACGTCGGCAACCTGCCGGACGCCCGCGACCAGGGCCTCATCACGCAGGCCGACATGGACGTCTCGCTGCTGCGCGTCTTCACCGAGCGCATGCGGTTGGGCGAATGGGACGACGCGGCCAAGGTCCCCTACCGGGGCAGCGAATACCGGCCGTCCAACCAGGTGGGCAAGGCCTCGGCTGCCCACACCGCCACGGCGAACAAGATGTCCGACGAAGCCCCCGTGCTCCTGAAGAACGGGCCCGTGACCGGAACCAACAAGAATGCGCTGCCGCTCGACGCCGCCGACGCCGAGAACATCGTTCTGCTCGGCTACCTCGCCGACGAATCCATCCTCGGTGGATACTCCGGTTCCCCGAACCCGGCACCCATCTCCGCCCTGGCCGCCCTGCGGCAGGCCGTCGCTGCCTACGGGTTCAACCCGGATGCAGCCGTCACACAGATCGATGGGGTCGTGCCCCAGTACGGCGCCAAGCCCGGCATCGAATCCGTCACGTTCTACAACGCCTCGGACGTTCAGACCCTCCTCACCGCACCTCCCGGTGAACACCGCGACGGCGTGTGGGACTGGGCCGGCTGGCGCGGCATCCGGTACGACCCGCACTACAGCAACCCGAGCGCGATGATGCCCAACCAGGACTGGGGCGGCATGTTCTCCCTCGATATCACGCTGCCGGCCGGGACTACCCAGGTCTCGGTGCAACAACTCAGCTGCACCGGCTATACCAGGGCTGCCCCCGGTGACGACGAGACGCCGGGAACGTGCAACGGCGAGAACGCGTCCGCGGATCCCACCGCAGCGGGCGGCATACGCACGGGCGGCGAACTCGTGGTCCACCTCGGCAACGAGACCGGTACCATCGTCGGTCGCGTCCCCGCCGACGGCAACGCCTCGTCCGCCATCAAGGTGCCCCTCGACCCTGCCCTCCCCACGGGCACACCCATCAAGCTCGTGTTCGTCTACGAGCCGCCGGCCTACACGGTGAGCCTCAACCCTGCCCAGATCGATGCCGTGCAGGCTGCCGACGCCGTCGTAGTCCGCGTGGGCACCCGCCAGGGTGAGTCTGCCGAGGAGATGGACCGCTACTCGATCGATCTACCGCGCAACCAGGCCGAACTGGTCCAACTCGCCCGGCAGCTCAACCCGAACACCGTGGTGTGGATCGAGGCCGTCGGCCAAATGAACATCGAGCCCTTCCGCGGCGAATGGACAACCACGGGTACAGCGCCCGATGGCGACGACTGGACCTGCGGACTCACCGGCATCCCCGTGTGCTCGGTGCCCGGCATCATCTGGGCCAACTACAACGGCCAGGCCCAAGGGCAGGCCTTCGCCCGAATCCTGTTCGGCAAGGCCAACCCCTCGGGCAAGCTGACGTTCACGTGGTACTCGGACATCCTCGACATCGGCCACGTCAACGACTACACCCTGCTGCCCACCGCCATCACCAAGGGACGGACCTACTGGTACACCAACGCCGCCGTGTCCTATCCCTTCGGATGGGGCCTGAGCTATTCGACGTTTGACTACTCCAACATCAAGATTGCGGACACGTCGCTGACGGGTGACGAGACGCTCGCTGTCTCCGTCGACGTGACCAACACCTCCGACATCGTCGGCAAGGAAGTCATCCAGCTGTACACGACCGCCCCGGGTTCCAACGGGATCGATCGGCCCAAGCGTCAGCTCAAGGGCTTCGAGAAGGTAGCGCTGGGGCCAGGGCAGACCCGGACAGTCACCGTGTCCGTGCCCGTGGCCGACCTGTGGTTCTGGGATGAGGCAGCCGACGCCAAGACGTGGGACCTCGGCACATGGTCCGTGCGGATTGGTGGGTCCTCGACGCAGGGCCTGAGCGGATCCTTCACGGTGACGGCGCCGCCCACCCCGAGCCTCGGCCAGGTCACGACAATCCCCGACGGCGTGGTGCTCAACACCGCGACCCCGGGCAACGTCATCAACGCTGGGCTGTCTGCCGCCAAGTCGGACGATTCGTTCTTCGACCTCGCCGACCTCGACGTCACGTACGCCTCCTCCAACCCGGCAGTGGCCTCGGTCGACGCGTTCGGCGTGGTCAAGGCCGTGGGTGCCGGATGGGCGAACATCACCGCGACGGTGAAGTACGGCAGCCAGACCGGCTCCGACTCGTTCCCCGTGATCGTCTACGCGGGCGCGTTGACACAGGAGTTCAGCGGGGAAGAAGTCACGCTGTACGACAAGCTCATCGCGTTCGGGTCACGTTCGGCAACCGTCGCTGAAACCACGCGCGGCATCGCGCTAGGCGCCACGACCGTTCCGGCCTCCAGCGCGGCGACGTACAGCTACCGGATCGCCCCGATGGACATCAACACCGCCGGCGCCACCGTGACGGCCAATGGCACCCTGACGGCCACCAGCGCCGGCCAGGTCAAGGTCACCGTCACCGCCACCGACGGCACGTGGATCGACTCACGCTCGGCACTCATCGAGATTCGCGAGCATGTGGCCGATGGCGCAGCCCTCACCGCCAAGGTTGCCGCGGTCGAGGCCGCCGCCAAGCCCGCCGGGACCTATACCAACGCCAGCGCATCCGCGCTGACCAAGGCTGTGGACGCCGCCAAGGCTGTGTTGGCTGACCGTGGCGCCACCCAGGCACAGGTCAACGCGGCCCTCGCGGCGCTCAACGCCGCCCAGGCCGGCCTGGTGGAGCGCGGCGACGTGGCGGGGCTTGGCGCCCTCGCCGATGCCGCCGACGCACTGGCATCCAGCCCGGGCACCTCGACCGAGGCCGCAGCGACGCTGCGTGCCGCGGCCGGGACCGCCCGCTCGTTGGTGGCCAACCCAGGTGGGGCCTCCAAGGCCGCCGTGGCTGCGGCGCTCGCCGCGTTGAACTCCGCGCTCAGCGGCGTGACCCCGGCTGCTCCGGCAGCGGGTGCGGCGACGCCGGCGTTGAAGTCCGCGCTGACCGCCCTGGTCACCGACCTCGCCACGCTGACGGGGACCGCGTACACGCCTGAGTCGTTCGCGGCGTTGACCGCAGCGCTCACCCAGGCACGGGCCGTGGTCGCCAGTACCAGTTCCACCGAGGCCCAGGTCCAGGCCGCACTCACTGCCGTCTCGAAGGCTGCGGCCGGGCTGGCTCCCGTCACACCACCGAGCGTCGCTGTGGTCAAGGTCAAGGCGGCCCAGAAGGCGGTGACCCTTGTCCGGGGCAAGTCCATCAAGCTCGCCGCCAAGGGCTACACGGCCGCCGGGACGGCGAAGGTGGCGTGGAGTTCGTCCAACACGCAGGTCGCGAGTGTGACAGCGACCGGCACGGTGACAGCGAAGAAGACCGGCAAGGCCACCCTCACGGTGACGACGGGCGCCAAGAGCGCCAAGGTCTCCGTCGCCGTGGTCGCGAAGAAGCCGGCCAAGGCTGCGGTGACCTCCGTCAGCGCGAGCGTCCCCAAGACCCTCAAGGTCGGGGCGAGCGCGTATGTCACGGGCACCTACAAGCCCGCGACGGCGACCTCGGTCAAGGTCACGTACACCTCGTCCGCTCCCGCGGTGCTTACGGTCGATTCGGCCGGTGGCCTCGTGGCCAAGACCGCAGGCACGGCCAAGATCACGGTCAAGGCCGGGGGGAAGTCGAAGGCGTACACGGTGACCGTGTCCTAACCCTGCTCACTCGGCGCTGACGCGCCGTGAGTGTCGCGAGCCGGGTGGTCCCGCCCGGGGCCACCCGGCTCGCTGCGTCGTGGGTGTGGGTATGGGTGCGGGCAGGCCCTTCCAGCGCGTCGAGTTTCACCTTTCCGGGCTCCCACAGGCGGTCCCGGCCCAGAACGTGAAGGGTCGGTGGTGTGTGGTGGCGGATTCTTCGTCGAGTTTCAGGTTCTGGGCCTCGAATCGCCGGTTTGGGCCCGCGAACCTGAAACTCGGCAATGGGCGTGGTGCCGGGATAGGCGGGCGTGAGTGGGAGGTGGTCGTGTGCGGGCCGCTGGCGCGGGAATGACCCTGTGTGGAGATCGTGACCGTGCTGGGCGATCGCGTTGACATCGAGATTGTCGAATACCAGGTTCCGGAACCCTCCGGGAACATCGAGATTGTCGAATACCAGGCTTCCACCGCCCGTGGAGCCCGGTATTCGGCATCGAAGC
>JAISBQ010000316.1 GCA_031266115.1 Bifidobacteriaceae bacterium | reverse complement strand
TCGCCGATCTCGGCGATGTCCTTGATACCGTCAAGGCGGTCATGCGGGCGGAGGTACTGAACAAGCCTGCGCCATCGGTCGCGCTGCTCGGGCTCAACGCCGACCAGTTGCACGAGTATTCCCACCGCCCACGCCTCCACCTGGGGATCGGCCATGTCACACCCAGCGTGGACGATGGCCAGACCGTGGCGACGCTCAACGCCCTGCGCACCCAGGTACGCGAGGGCGAGCTGGCTGCCTATGCGGCCTTCGCCAGCCCCGACGGCGACGGTGTCACCCGGCCGGACATCCTTGAGGCCATGAACCGGCTCTCGAGCGCGCTGTACGTGATGATGATCAAGGCCAAGGCGGGTCAGTACGGCGCCTGACGCCCACCGCGCCGGCCGGCACCCCCGTCAGACGATTCGCGCGTGCGCCACCACGAGGTCTCCGCGCGCCGGGTCCGGAGCGTAGACCACCACCGACTGACCTGGGGCAACCGCTCGCATCGGAGTGGCAAGACGCACGTGAAGGCGCGTGGCGTCATCGGCGGATGTCACCTGTGCTCGCAGCGGGAGCCCGTGAGCGCGAACCTGCACCTCACACGGGAGCATCCCCGACGCCGCGGGCCCGAACCAGGTCGCGTCCACGGCCACGAAGCCCTCCACGGAGAGCGCCTCGACCGGACCGATGTGAACCGTGTCCTTCGCGGCATCGATCTGCGTGACAAAGCGCGGCCGGCCGTCCGCGGCGGGGCGGGGCACACCGAGGCCGCGCCTTTGCCCTACGGTGAAGGCGTGGATGCCCCGGTGGGTCCCGACCTCGCGACCGGTCTCGTCGAGGATGGGGCCGGGGCGCTCCCCGAGACGTTCGCGAAGGAATCCGGCCGTGTTGCCATCGGCGATGAAGCAGATGTCATACGAGTCGGGTTTGGACGCCATCGGCAGGCCTCGCCGTTCGGCCATCGCGCGAACCTCTGCCTTGGATGCGGCCGTCCCGAGCGGCAGCACCACCTCCTGTAGACCCTGCGGTCCCGCGGCCGCGAGAACGTAGCTTTGGTCCTTCGCACGGTGGATGGCACGCCGCAGCCGAGCGCCGGCATCGTCCGTGGTCAGCCGGGCATAGTGACCGGTGCACACCGCATCGAAGCCGAGCGCACGCGCCCGGCGCGCGAGGGTGGCGAACTTGATGTGCTCGTTACACCTGACGCAAGGATTGGGGGTCCGCCCGGCCCGGTATTCGGCCAAAAAGTCCTCGATCACCAGGGCCTCGAAGTCCTCCGACAAGTCCCAGACGTAGAAGGGGATGGCGAGATTGTCGGCCGCGCGCCGGGCGTCCGAGGCGTCTTCGATGGAGCAGCAGCCGCGCGATCCGGTTCGTGTCGGTGCACGATGGCGCATCAAGGCCATGTGCACGCCCGTCACCTCATGGCCGGCGTCGACCGCCAAGGCAGCCGCGACCGCGGAATCGACGCCTCCGGACAGGGCCGCCAAGACCTTCATCGCCGATCACCCTCCCGGGGACTGGGCACGGCGGCCGCCGCCCGCGCAATCTCGATGACCCGCGGCAGGGCCTCGATCAGCGCGTCGATATCGCGCGAGGTCGAGCCCCACCCGACGCTGATCCGCAGGCCACTGGTGGCCTCGTCGCCCAGTCCCATCGCCGCCAACACGTGTGACGGACCGACCACACCCGCTGTGCACGCCGATCCCGCCGACACGGCTATCCCCTCGCGGTCCAGTAGGTAGGTGAGGACCTCCGCGGAGCACCCTGGCACGGTGATCAGGCGCGTCCCTGGCACGTGCGCAGGCGGGGTTCGGCAGATCGCGGCCCCCCCGGACCGGGCCACCGCCGCATCCAGCGGGGCGAGCAGGGCCTCAAGGTCGTGGCCGCCGGCAGCGAGTGCCGCGGCGGCGAACCCGGCCGCTCCCCTGGCGTCGACGGTGCCCGATCGCACCCCCCGTTCCTGACCCCCACCTCCGGTGACCGGCACCAACGGGGTGTCACGGCGCACCAGGAGCGCCCCCACGCCCACGGGCCCGCCGATCTTGTGGGAACTGATGCTCGCCGCGGCGAGGCCGCTGGCGTCGAAGTCGCAGGGCACCTTGCCCGCCACCTGGACCCAATCGCTGTGCACGGGGACGCCGTGGATGCCCGCCAGGGCGACGGCGTGATCCACGGGCTGCGCGGCGCCGGTCTCATTGTTGGCGCCTATCAGCGAGATCACCGCGATCTGGCCCCCATGTCGCTCGAGCACCCTGGCGATGGTCTCCACGGCGACGATCCCGTCCGCGGCCACCGGCAGCCGCGTCACCGTCGCGCCATGGCGTGCGGCGAGGATGTCCGCTGTGTGCCCGATCGCGTGGTGCTCGACCGCCGAGATGAGGACGTGAGGCCGCTCGGCATCGACCTGGCGCGCATGGAAGATGCCGGCGAGCGCCAGGGCGTCGGCCTCGGTGCCGCCGGAGGTGAACACGACCTCGGCGCTGTCGGCGCCGAACGCACGGGCGATGGTCTCACGGGCCGCCTCCACGGTGGCGCGGGCAGCGCGGCCCGGGGCGTGGACGGAGGACGGGTTGGCCGGGACACAGGCCGCTGCCCACGCCTCGCCGGCCTCGGGACGAAGCGGGGCCGAGGCGGCGTAGTCCAAGTAGACCGCCACGGCCGCCGAGTGTAGCGGCGGCACGCGCCGACGGCACGCGCAGGATCGACGGACACGATGGTGTTGCGCCGGCCCATTGTGAGGGAAAATGTGACAATGCTCACGGCCCCGCCGACACTGGGCGGGGTCGTCCCGCTCGGCTTCGACGCAACCAGAACCCCCGGCATCCGCCTTGCCGGCGATGGCATCGACGCCGTCGTCGTGGCACATCACGCGACAGCCGTCCACCTGTGCGCCGTGGACAATCCGGGCACCGACACTCTGACCGAACGGCGCTACCGGCTGTTCGGACCCACCAACGGGGCGTGGCACGCGCACATTCCCGGTATCGGAGCCGGCCAGCGCTATGGACTGCGGGTCGATGGACCCTGGCAACCCGATGCCGGTCTGCTCCACAACCCGGCCAAGCTGCTGCTCGATCCGTATGGGCGGGGCATCGACGGTCAGCCGGTGCTCGCACCACCGTTGTATGCCCACCGGGTGGGAGACGATCTGGCGCCGCTGGATTCGCCGCGCAGGCCCGACCCACGCGATTCGGCTCCCTTCATGGCCTATTCGACGGTGGTCGATGACGCCTTCGATTGGGGTGGCGTCTCGCGCCCACACGTGCCATGGGACCTGACGGTGGTGTACGAGGCGCACGTCAAGGGCCTGACCGCGAGATTGCCCGGGGTGCCGGACGAGTTGCGTGGCACCTATGCGGGCCTGGCGCATCCCGCCACGATCGCCCATCTGACCAGTCTCGGCGTGACCAGCATCGAGCTCTTGCCCATCCACGCCTCGGCATCCGAGCCCCGCCTCGCCGACCACGACCTGACCAACTATTGGGGATATTCGACGGTGTCGTTTTTCTCCCCGCATCCAGGCTATGCCACCCGCGCGGCTCGCCGCGCCGGCCCGCAGGCGGTCAACGACGAGGTCAAGGGCATGGTCCGGTTGCTCCATGAGGCCGGGATCGAGGTGATCCTCGACGTGGTCTACAACCACACGTGCGAGGTGGGGGTCGACGGGCCCACCGTCTGTTGGCGCGGCCTGGACAACGTCATGTGGTACCTCCACGACGGATCGTCGCCCGCGAGGTACGCCGATGTGACCGGGACCGGAAACACGGTGGATTTCCGCCGCAGCGACGTGGTGACGATGGCGTTGGACTCGTTGCGCTATTGGGCTCAGGAATACCGCGTGGACGGCTTCCGGTACGACCTTGCCGTGACGCTCGCCCGCGGCTATTCGGGCTTTACGCGGGATCACCCGTTCCTCGTCGCCCTCGGGGCCGATCCGGTGCTACGCGGCCTCAAGCACATCGCCGAGCCGTGGGATCTCGGGCCAGGCGGATGGCAGACGGGGTCCTTTCCGGTGCCGATGGCAGCGTGGAACGACGCGTTCCGAGGAGATGTCCGGACGTTTTGGTTGCTCAACCCTCGCGCCCAGTCCCAAGGCCATCACGGGGTCTCGGCGCGCGATCTGGCGACCCGCTTGTCCGGATCGGCCGATCTGTTCGGCGCGGCGGACCCGACGTGGTCTCACGGCCCCATGGGCTCGATCAACTTTGTCACCGCCCACGACGGGTTCACGATGGCGGACCTCGTCACCTTCGAGCACAAGCGCAACGACGCGAACGGCGAAGGCGGGCGCGACGGCACCGATGACAACCGTTCGTGGAACCATGGCGTGGAAGGCCCGGTCCTCCAGGTCGCGATCACTGGCGCTGAGGGAACCGATCTTGGCGTCGATGCGATCGCCCAGTTGCGCCGTCGCTCGATCCGCAATCTGCTGGCAACGATGGCGTTCGCCGCTGGCGTACCGATGCTCACCGCCGGCGACGAATTCGGCCGCACCCAGGGTGGGAACAACAACGCCTATTGCCAGGATTCGCCGGTCTCCTGGGTGGATTGGGACCTGGCCTCCTGGCAACGCGACTTGCTTGCCACCACCGCGCATCTCTTGGAGCTACGTCGGTCGAATCCAGTTCTTCGACCGACATCCTTCTTCACCGGTGCACCGGTGAACGGGGACGAGGACGCAGACCTGGCCTGGTTCGATGTGGCGGGCAATCCGATCGCACCGGACCAGTGGAACGACCCGGAGATGCGGACCGTGCAGATGCTCCGGGGCGCCACGGGCTCGGACCGTGATGCCCTGGTGATCGTCAACGGCCGCCTCGACCCGGTCTCGTGCACGGTGCCGCCGGTTCGCTCGGGAGGTGGCTTCGAATTGGCCTGGGATTCGGCGTGGGAGAGCCCTGCGCGGCGGGATGGCGAGGACAAGGGCACGGGACTTTCCCGTATTGTTAGCGGAAATGATGTCTCCATCGACGGACTGACTGTCCGCCTTTACCTGTCCGTCCGCTAGCCGATCACAGGAGTTGCCCCCGCATGGCGCCCGCATTCCCCCGCGTGGACATCTGCCGAGGTACCCGCCACCTGAGGTCGTATCCCACCCCCCACCGCCCCCCAAGCCCGACCTTCGCGAAAGTACCGCCATGCCCGCTCGTCGCTGGACCACCTGGGTCCTAGCCCTGACGCTCCTCGCCGTGGCGATCGCCGCGACGATCATGTGGCGGATCAGTGTCTCTGCGACCGGATCCGCCGCCACCTTCACTCGTGTCGCGACCGTGACCAGGTCCACGGTCCAAACCACCATCACCGCCCAAGGGTCCATCGCCGCCTCCGAATCCCAGACCCTTGCTTTCACCGCCACCGGGGAGGTCGCCACCGTTGACGTGGCTGTCGGCGCGGAAGTCACCGCCGGCCAGCGCCTTGCCACGCTCGCCTCGACGAACGCCGACGATGCCGTCACCCAGGCCCGCAGAAACGTCACCAAGGCGAACAACGGTGTCACACGTGCACAGTTGGCGATCAACACCGCACAGCAGGCGAAGACGGCGAGCGACGAGGGTGTCACCGCCGCATCGCATGTGCGCGAGATCGCACAGCGAACGCTCGACACGGCCAACGACACGCTCGACCAGGCTCGCAAGGCTGCCGCCAGCCCGGACGCTCAAGCTTCCGCCACCGCTATGCCCTCGTCGATTCCGACAGCGTCGCTCGGGGCGGGGTCCATTCCGACGAACCTGCCGACATCGTCGCTATCGACCACCACAGTGGTCCCGACGGTCGCCCAGGCCTCCAGCGCTGTCGATGCGGCCACGGCTGACCTTGCCCAGGCCGTCGCCGCGGTGGCTCAGGCCGTCGCCGAGCAGACGTCCGCGGCGAACAAGGTCTCCGAGGCACAGCTAGCGCTGACGGAGGCCCAGGATGCCGTCGCCGTCGCCCGCGATGCCCTCGCCGAGGCGCAACGCCAAGACGGCTCCCTCGCTCTGGTCGCGCCGTTCGATGGCGTGGTCACCGAGGTCGGGCTCGCCGTGGGCGACACGGTGACGGGAGGTGGCGGGACCGTGGAATCCTCCGTATCCGCGGATCTGTCGGCTAACACGTCCCTCCTTGGCCTCAGCGCCGCCCCCGCCGCCACGGGCGGTCAAACCATCACCGTGCAGGAAATCGCGGCCCTTGAGGTGTCGGGATCCTTCGCGGAAGCCGATGCCGCGGCACTGAGGATCGGCCAGCGCGCCGCGATGACCTTCCCCGCCCTACCCGGCAGTGCAGTTCCCGGCTGGGTCACGTGGATCTCGCCAACGCCATCGACCACCGCGGGCGTGGTGACGTACGAGGCGATGGTCACGCTAGAGGAAATCCCCCCGGCCATCAGGCTCGGTCAGACCGCGACGGTGGTGGTGGTCACCGCGGAGGCCGTCGGGGTGTTGGCTGTGCCCTCCAGCGCCGTCACCGTCACCGGATCGGGTGAGGGCACGGTCGAGTTGATCGTCGACCCGGACCGAGGGACCACACAGACCACTGCGGTGGGTATCGGCATGGAAGGCGACATCGCGGTCGAG
>JAISBQ010000314.1 GCA_031266115.1 Bifidobacteriaceae bacterium | reverse complement strand
GCGCGGCGCCTGCGTGAACACCCGGTACGGTAGTCGCAGCCAGGCACCGGGGCGGGGAGGGAAGGAGACGGGAATCGATGGCGGACATTCTGCTGCTGACCTCCGCACCGGGAACGTTGGCGACAGTGCTTCCGGCACTCGACTTTCTCCCGCACCACGTCACTCTCCTCCCCCTGGACCCCTCCATCCTTGTTGACGTCCCAGCCTGCGACGTGGTGCTCCTTGATGCACGCCGCGACCTGACCGGTGCCCGGGCTACGGCCCGACTGCTGCACTCGACCGGGATGTCCACGCCGCTCATCCTCGTGGTGACCGAGGGCGGATTGACGGCGCTCAGCGCGGAGTGGGGTGCGAGAGACTTCTTGCTGACCGGTGCGAGTCCCGCCGAGGTCGAGACCCGAATCCGGTTGGCACTGTCCGCAGTCCCCGAAGCCGATCGTGAGCCCGTATCGGAGGAGATCTCCAACGGCGACCTCGTCATCGATCCGGTCGCCTACACCGCCCGCCTGCGTCGGCGTCCTCTGGACCTGACCTACAAGGAATTCGAACTCCTGCGCTACCTCGCGCAGCATCCGGGCCGAGTGTTCACGCGCGCCCAACTGCTGCAGGAGGTGTGGGGTTACGACTACTTCGGAGGGACCCGCACTGTCGATGTCCATGTCCGGCGGTTGCGCGCGAAGCTCGGTCCCGAGTATGAGCACCTCATCGGAACCGTGCGCAACGTCGGGTACCGGTTCAACCCCCAGCACGACAGGCGCCTCGCCGCCGAGGCTGCCCCCGACGACCTGGACGAGGTCCCTGCACGGACGCCAGGATCGGGCGATGACGATGGCGATGGCGTGGACGGCGGTGTGGACAGCGGTGGCGAGCGTTCGCGTCCGCAGGTCCACGCCGGGCAATCGGGCACCGACAGCGGGGCTCGAGGTGACCGGGCCGACATGTAGGGAACACGGGCGGTGTGGTTTCGTCGAGTTGAGCGTTCGAGTCGTAGATCCGGGTGTTTGGAGACTCAAACCCTCAACTCGAACAGCGCGTCGCGAGGGCCGCGGCGTGCAGCGGTCGAGCGCATCCCGAGAGGAGCCGAAGGTCCCAGACGGGGCGCGCTAGGGTAGTGGCGACGCCGGATCGCGGTAGCCCCGGGCTCCACCTTTTGCCGCTACGAGCGGCCTGCGCGCCGACAGGCGCTTCGCGGTCCGGCGATCACATGCCCTTAATCGCGCCCCCGGCCCCGAAGTGCGTGGTGAGGGGCTAGGGTAGCCTCGCCACCTTGCCCATTCCCGTCCATGTTGCCGGAGGCCTCGCCGTGCGCTTCAAGCTCACACCCAGTGACGATTCGTTTTTCGATCTCTTCACGGCGTCCGCTCGGCACCTGGTTGCCGGCTCCGAGGCCCTGGCGCAGATGCTAGGCGCCGATCGAGATACCCAGGTCGATTTGGCCGCACAGATCCGCGAGATCGAGCACCATGCCGACGACGCGACCCACGCCATCATGCGCAGGCTCAACTCGACCTTTGTCACCCCATTCGACAGGGACGACATCTACAACCTTGCCGGCGCGCTCGACGATTGCATGGACCAGATGGAGGCGGCGGCGGACTTCATCGTCCTCTACCGAATCGACTCGATCCCCAAGAAAGTCGCCAAACAGGTGGGTATCCTCCGGACCGCCGCCGAGTTGACGGCGGAGGCGATGCCCAAGCTCAAGGCGATGGATGATCTGGTCGACTACTGGGTCGAAATCAACCGGCTCGAAAACCAGGCGGACCGCCTACATCGCGCCTTGATTGCCTCGCTGTTCGAGACCGAGAAGGACGCGATCCGGCTGATGAAGATCAAAGACCTGGTGGAGGCGCTGGAAGCCGGGGCCGACGCCTTCGAGAACGTCGCCAACACCGTCGAGACGATCGCCCTCAAGGAGTCCTGAGTCCCCGTGGACCTCGTCCTCGTCATCCTGGTCATCGGCGTCGCGTTGGGTTTCGACTTCACAAACGGATTCCACGACGCGGCGAACGCTATCGCGACATCGGTCTCGACCAGGGCGTTGCGTCCTCGGGCCGCCCTGGTCATGGCCGCGGCGATGAACATGGTGGGGGCGCTACTCGGGACAGCCGTCGCGGAGACCATTGCCCGCGACATCGTCAACCTCGAAGCGATCACCATGCCGCACGAGGAACTGATCATCGTCCTGGCCGGGCTGCTCGGCGCCGTGACATGGAACCTCATCACCTGGTGGAAGGGACTGCCGTCATCGTCCTCGCACGCCCTGATCGGTGGCCTCGCCGGAGCTGGCGTAGCCGCGATGGCCGTTCCCGACTCGGGAGTCTCAGTCAAGTGGGGGGAGATCGTCGAAAAGGTGATCGTCCCCATGGTCACGTCACCCGCGATCGGCTTCAGCTTGGCGTTCGCGTTCATGCTCGCCCTGCTGTGGATATTCCGGAATTCCGCGCCGCATCGCACGCAGCGACGCTTCCGTTCGGCACAGATCTTCTCCTCCTCGGCCATCGCTCTAGGCCATGGCCTCCAAGACGCCCAGAAGACCATGGGCGTGATGTTTATGGCCGTCGTGGCGATGGGCTGGTATGACAAGGACGCCGGGATTCCCACCTGGATCAAGTTCGCGGCCGCGTTGGCCATCTCGCTCGGCACCTATTCGGGTGGATGGCGGATCATGCGGACATTGGGACGCAAGGTCATTGAGCTGGACCCGTCCCGTGGATTCGTCGCCGAGACAGTCGGGGCCGGCGTGCTCTACACCATGGCGTTCTGGGTGCACGCGCCGATCTCGACCACGCACACCATCACCGCCGCCATCATGGGTGTGGGTGCGACCCGGCGTCTGTCCGCCGTCCGCTGGGGCATGGCCGGCAACATCGTCACCGCGTGGCTGCTGACCATTCCGGCTGCTGGTCTCGTCGCAGCAGGCTGCCACGTCATCCTGCGCCTGGTGGTTGGCCTCTTCGTGTAGCCTCACCGATTGCCCCCAGGGCCGGAAGCCTCGTCGCACGGTGGCGGCGGCGACAAACAGCGGATCCTCGCCCTCGACCCGCGTGCCTCGAATCTCCGCGCCGGCCGGGGTACTCATGTCGACGATGTCGTCGAGGGTCACCTGCATCAGGGCTCGCACCTGCATGGTTTCCGATCCGAACGCGACACCCAAGAGCACCGCGACGAGCGACAGGACGAACCCGCCCCAATGTGCGCAGATGGACCGTACCGAGGCTCGCAGTATCACACGCTCCTGCCGTTCTCACGGCAAGGTGACATCAGCGCGGGGTTCGGCGGCGGTGACGTCAACGCATCGCACGTCCCGCCGGACGCCGCCGGTAGATGTCCATCTACCCTGAGACGCATCGGTGGAGTCCCTGAGTTGTACCCGGAAAACCGCGATCCCGCGATCCAGTGGGACGCCGTCCGGCGCATTGTTGTCCGACGGCGCGGGTAGGCTGACTCGGTCAAGGCACGCCGCCGCGTGCTGGCACGCATCGCCGGGATGATCGGAACGAGTTATGACCACGCCACCCACACGGCCAGAGCCGGCAGGCAGCCAGCCGCTTGAGGGAGAGCCGCCAACGCCACCAGCACCCGCTGAGCCACTGGTGCCCACAGCACCGCCTGCGCCGCTGGTACCCGCGACGCCGCCAGTGACGCCCGGTCCGCCCGCGACGCCGGCTCCCCCCGTCCTTCCGGCGCCCGCCCCGCCCTCGACACCTGCCCCGCAGCCAATACCGCCCCTTGCGCCCCCAGCACCGCCTGCGACGCCGGTACCCGCGACGCCGCCGATGACGCCCGGTCCGCCCGCGTCGCCGGCTCCGCCCGTCCTTCCGGCGCCCGCCGCACCGCCGCCGCCCGCACCCGCCGCACCCCCGACACCGCCACATGCGACACCTGCCGCACCGCCGCCTGCCCTACCGCCGACACCCCCGCCGGCTGCACCTGCCGCGCCGTATGGGTCCATCCCGCCGCAGATGCCGCCGATTCCGGGGGCCGCGGCGCCATCCACGGCACACGGACCCCTGTTTCCTCCTCCGCCGGCGGCGCAGTACCCGCCGCAGCCTCCGCCTTATGGGGCCCCACCACCGGGGGCCACCGGTGCCCCGTCAGCGCCTGCAGGTGAGCCGGGCAGCGTGCTTCCGCCCGTCCCACCGCCCGCCAGGTCGAGGAGTTCGGCCCGCACAGCGATTGTGGTAGTGCTCGTCGCGGTGATCGTGCTGGCGCTCGTGGTCGGCACGTTGGGCCTGGTTGGTCTCATCGGCCGCGAACCGGCCGCCCCTTCGGCGAGCCCGGTTCAGACCATGGACACCGCCGAGGCGCAGGATCCTCCCACGCCAGATTCGCCGCCACCCGGCCTGACACCGAGCGAGCCCGATATTCCTGCCTTCTGCGAGTTGATGGGTCCAGGATCAGCGGCCTTTGACGCCATCGGCGCGGGCAACCCAATCGAGACGGCGACCATCACCGAAGACATCAAGGCCGCGCAATCCGCGGTTCGGGACCTGCGTGCCGTCGCCCCACAGGACGTCGCCGAGGCACTCGAGACCGTGATCACCTACCTCGATTCGCTCCAGGAGTTGGTCGAAACCGGGCAGGAGCCGGCACAGCACGCGGACCGGCAGTCCGCCTACAGTGGGGCGCTGAGTCTCATTACCGAGAAGAAGGAAACCGTCTGTCCATGACCACGCCGCTACCCCCGAGCGAGCCCGGCCAGCCCGATCCCCGGGTGTCCCACGAAGGTCCCGCGCCTCATGCCGACGATGGCGCACCATCCACTCCTATCCCTCGCCCCGCCGACGGGGACCAGAACCCCGCGACGAGCCCACCGCCGGCATCGGCCGGTCCACCGGCGCGCGCACCCCTCGCCGGTTCATCGTGGACACCGCCGTGGGCCACATCGTCCGCCAGGATGACGAGCCGAGGATGGTCCTCCGCGGCACCGCCGCCACCGCCGCCACCCACGGCACCTGGCCCTTCTGAGGTGCCACCACCACCTCCACCACCACCCGGATACCCAGTGGCACCACCACCGCCACCGCCACCAGCTTCGCCGGCACAAGCGGCCCAACGGCAGATGCCGGCCGCCCCCCGCCCACGCCTCCGGTTCGGGCAGCCTGAAACGCTGCCAGCGCCGGCGGCACCCGGGTACCCGGTAGCACCAACACCGGCTCCGGCATCAGCACCCCCACCGCCACACGGACACCCGGCGCAACCACCAGCGGTACCACGCGCAACACCGGCTTCGCCGGCCGTAGCTACTCAGCCGCAGGTGCCGGCAACCTCTCGCTCGCTCCCCCGGTTCGGGCAGCCTGAAACGCTGCCACCACCGCCGCCAGCGCCGGCATCGGCCTCGCCAGTAGGAGCAGCCCAGCCGCAGGTGCCGGCCATGCCTCGCCCCCGCCTCCGGTTCGGGTGGCCCGAAACACCGCCTCCACCCCCGCCGGTACCGCCCTCACCAGCGCCGGCTCCGTCGGCAGAAGCTGCCCAGCCGCAGGCGCCGACCACCCCCCACCCCGTCCCCGACTTCGGGCAACCAAAGACACCGCCTCCGCCACCACCTCCGCCTCATGAGGACGCTGAGTCGTCTGCCATGCCGGCGGCGCCTGCCGACGGGGCACCACTGAGTGAGTCAGCGCATGGCGGGGTCAGCGCGACCGCCTGGCGGCGCCGCATGGACGCGCTCATGGCTCGGGATCTGCACTCTGCGCCATCGTCCCGCCCTGATGTGCCTCCCGCGAGCGGATGGCAGCGCAGAGCAGAACCGATCCGCCCAACCAGCGGACCGCAAGCCACGGCGGTGGCGCCGCCAGGTTCACCAGCGACCGAGAAGACTGTCCCTCCCCCTGTCCCTCCCCCTGTCCCACCGTCTACGCGCCCCGCGCCTGGCACGAGCAGCGTGGCTCCTGGACCCGAAGCATCGCCGGCCTCGACCTTCCCGTCTGGTTCCTCGCCGGGCACGACCATCCAGCCCACCACCCCGGCTGCGCGCGGGACGGTCACCGCGCCGGGCACGATCTCGCCATCTGGCGCCTCCGACCCCAGGCCGAGCGCGGCCGGTGAGACGGCTTCCACACCGGGCATACCCTCGCCATCTGGCAACTCCGAGCCCAAGCTGGATGCGACTGGCGAGATGTCATTGCTGTCCGGATCGACAACGACCAGCGAGGCGGCTCCTGCCAGCGAAACTCCCGCACCGACCGGTAGCCCTGGGACCCCGACCGCGTTCCCGTGGCGAAGGAGCCTGCGCTCGGGCACACCGGCCCCGCGATCCTTCGTCGGGAGCGAAGGGGAGGCCGCCCCGGCTCCAGGCGTCGCCCCTCGGACAATCACCGGCTCCGACCAGCAGCCAACAGACGCCACCGAGCGACCGGCGGAATCGCGGCCGCCGCACCAGGAACCCTCCCCATCCAGCCAAGGTCCGGGGCCGTCAGCGCCGACCGTCTCCGAACCGCCGGCTGTCGAAACGACGCCGGAGGATGCCGCATGGCGAGTAGCCGAGGCGCCCGCCGCGCCCGATGAGCCATTGGCATCGGGCGCCGAGCGGCGCCGTCGCAAGGGCGGGCGCGCTGTCGTCATCGTTCTGGTGGCCACGGCGGTGTTGGCCATCGCGTTCGCGGCCATGGCGCTGGCAGGAGTGTTCCGAGGCGAGGACAACTCGGCGAGCCCGCCGCTGTCGAACCCCGTGTCTGCGGCCGGGGCTGAGGCGTCATCGGACGTAGAGATCGACGGAGGCGCGACCGGCCAACCCGCTGACAACGCCCCCGGTGCTAGCGGCGACACCACGCAAGACGCCGGTTCTCAGCCCAGCGCTCCCGCGGACGCGACGTCAGGGGGCCAGACGGACGCCGAGCCCGACGATCAGGCTGACACCGCAGGCGCGCAAAGCGCTCCCGAGGGCGGCGACACCGCACCGCCGTCTGACCAAGGTGCCGGCCTGAAGGTGGACGAGACCGCGAGCGACTACTGCTCGCTGATCAAACGATCTGAAGACGTGCTCACCAGCATTCAGGTCAACCCCAACGATCTCCAAGCCATGGCCGCCGCGATGGGGTCCTATCTTCAGGCGATCAGGGACGCGCGGGCGGTGGCACCGGACTCGGTCCACAACGAGTTGGACGTGGTCATCGCCTATTGGGAACCGCTGGTCGCGGCCGCAAACAATCCGATGAGTGCGCAGGGCGGGGTCGGCTCCCAAGACATGATGGACGCGTACGCCGAGGCGATGACCAGCCTGTATGAGAAGCACGCCACCCTATGCGCCTGACCGCCAATCGCCGTCGATGGCGCGCCAATGTCGTGGCGGCGCTGGGGCTCATCGTCCTCGTGGCTTCCTCCTGTTCCCGGACGGACGGGGACGAGGAAGACATCTTCGACCGCGGCGTCTATTGCGAGGCGATGCACACCTCGGAGGCAAGTGTCGACGCTGAGGCCATGGAGCAAGGCGACATGGGGGCATACGCGACAACCATCGAGACCTACAAGCACCTCGCCGAACTCGCTCCTCAAGAGCTGTCCTACGAGTGGCAAGTGATCGCCGGTGGGGTGCAACGGATGGTCCGTGAGGCGGCCGGGCAAGAGGCGGCCACCGATGAGGAAACGGCCGAGTTCCGGACCGCTTACCAGACGGTGTACTCGGACTACATGGAGAGCTGTCTCGAATCGCCGAGCCCTCGCGAATGATCTGACCGCGCCTACAGGTAGGCGCCTCGAATCGGCGCGTGCGATGCCCGGAACGCGAAGGGGTGTCCATGTGACCGCTGTGAGCGGGCAGTGACCCTGGTTTTGGCTGATGCAGGTGTGTCGGCGCGGTGGTGTGGTACCAAACCCGTGCCAACAGACCATCGGGGGCGTTGTTGGCGTTGGTCCGGTACACCCCTGGACGTGGCCACTCCCAAACCAGACCGGTGACCTGGGGTAATGGAAGGCGCCGGAGCCCGGGTTGGCGACAAGTAGTGCCGGACCAGCGCCACCACGGGTGGTTGGGGTCTGTTGGCACGGGTTCGGTCCTTCCCTGGCGCTGCGGGCGGGATCAGTGCACCCTCCCTGGTGACACCCTGAGACCTTGGCTACCCCCCGCCATCCCCCAGATCGTCGAGTTTCAGGTTTGCGGGCTGTGGGACCCGTCTGGAGCCCGGAAAGGTGAAACTCGGCGTCAGATCCGGCCCCAGTGACCGCCCAGTTTCAGGTTTGCGGGCGAGATCGACCGGTTTCAGCCCGGAAAGGTGAAACTCGGCCATCTCGGGTCCGGCACAGGGGGTCTGGGGGAGTCGCAGACCGGCAGGGGACGGGATGTCCAGCGGTCACGAGGGGCGGGGGGCCCGACAGCCACAGCGACACCCATTGGAACGCGTCAGTTTTGGGCACGCTACAATGCCACGAGGGTTTCCGCCATTCTTCGCTCCAATTGCTGTGCGATTAGCGCCGTGCAATCGTGGGAAATCTGGGGCGACAGAGCGCGACGCCTGTCCTGTCCGTGTTGCGGGGTACGCAGCCCGGACAAATGTCCAAAAGGATTCGTAAAGGAAGTACGCATGAATCACCCGAAAAATGCAATGCGCAGCCTTCGGCGCGCCGCGGTCACCACCGCGGTTGCGGCCGGGTTGCTCGCCACCGGCCTGCCGGCCCTGATGACATCGGCCTCCGCGGACGATCTGCTCCCCTACCAGGACCAGACGCTGCCGTTCTCAGTCCGCGCGGCGGACCTTGTCTCTCGCCTCACTATGGAAGAGAAGGCCCAGCAGTTCTTCACCGGCATCTTCAACGCGACGGCCGGCGCGAACTCCAACTCACAGGCGCCGGCGATCCCGCGCCTGGGCATCCCGAGCTACAACTACTGGAACGAGGCACTGCACGGCGTGGCGCGGCGTGGGTCCGCCACCGAATTCCCCACCGGCCTGGGCATTGCCTCGACGTGGAACCGGGACCTGGTGTACTCGTTCACCGAGGCAGCCTCAGATGAGGCACGCGACAAGACGAACGACTGTCTGAACTCCCTCGACATGACCACGGCGGACGGGATGAATCGCTGGTGTGAGGGCCTGACCTACTGGTCGCCCACCATCAACCTCAACCGCGATCCGCGGTGGGGCCGGGCCGATGAGTCCTATGGCGAGGATCCCTACATCGCCGGCGAGATCGCCGGCCAATTCGCCCAGGGCCTGCAGGGCGGACGCAACCAGTCGCTGCCCGACTCGGTTGGCGGAACGCCCACCTCCTACCTCAAGGCGATCTCGACGCCCAAGCACTACCTGGCCAACAACTCCGAGGTCAACCGTCACACGGGCACCTCAAACCTGACCGATCGTTCGCTGCACGAGTACTACACCGCGCAGTTCGGCAAGGCCGCCGGTGCAGAATACGGCGCGAAGTCCTTCATGACGTCCTACAACGCCATCAACATCGATCCCAACTACACGTCGAAGACGTGGGGCCCGCCCACAGTGGCGACCGTGGTCAACGACAAGGGCGGCACGCCCGTCCCGGCCAACAAGTACGCCGTGGAGACCATCATGCGCCGCCTGTACGGGTTCGACGGCTTCGTCACCTCCGACTGCGGCGCTGTCCAGGACGTGTGGGAACAGGATCCCTCTGGACACAGCTGGAACCCGACCGAACTGGGTCGCCAGGTCACCGAGGCCGAGGGCGACGCCTACGCCGTCAAGGCCGGCACCGACATGGACTGCACCGTGAGCTGGACCGGTTCGACCTATCCCAAGGGGCTGCCCGCAGCCCAGAGCCAGGGTCTGGCCACCGAGCAGGATTGGGATGTCGCGTTGACCCGTGCATTCACCATCCGCTTCCAGACCGGGGAGTTCGACGATGCCGACAAGGTTCCCTACCGCGGCGCCGAGTACACCTCCACGGGAACCCAGGAAGAGGCCGTCGGGTCCGACGAACACACAGCGTTGGCCCATCAGATGTCCCTTGAGTCCCCCGTGCTCCTGAAGAACACCGGCAGCGCATTGCCGCTGTCCGTAACCTCGGGTGAAGACACCGTGGTGCTCGGCTACTACGCGACCCATCCGATCCACGGCGGGTACTCGCCAAGCACCACGACCGTCCCGACTCAGACGGCTGCCTCGCAGATCGCGGCATATGTCAGCTCACAGGGTGGCACCACCACCATCATCGACAACGCCATCGTCCCGGCCGTCGGCGTCAAGCCGACCGTCGCCCGGCTCGAGGCGTGGGCAACCGCCTCCACCCCGCCGGCCACCGGCAACGAGACCACCGCGAATCCCTCGCTGGGCTACCGGTTAGCGAACACATTCACCCCAGACAATGTGGGTTGGGAGATCCGCAACAACTTCTCCGGCGTGCCGACCTTCTACGCGAGGGACACCATGAGTGGCACCTTCACGGTCGAAGACTTTGAGATTCCGACGAACACGGGCGCCCTGCGCCTCAACATCTCGGGCAACGATTTGCTCGACAAGTTGGACTCAACCGATCCCAACTGCGCCTCGACTGCTGCGAACGGCGCCCCAACCGTGGGTTGCCCGACGATCGCCAGCTTCAGGGTGACGATCAACGGCGTCAGCAACACCTATCCCATCAACCGTCAGGCCTACACCAACCAGTCCACCTCGGCGGCCGCTGAGACCTACATGCCGCTGGTCATCCCGCTAAGCGACTTCTCCGGCGTCACCGCCGGCTCCACGGTTGATGTCGCGTTCGACTTCTCCGTCGCCCTGTCGGGTACCGGCGCTCCGGGTGTGAACCTCACTCCCGCGGACGAAACGGCGATCCAAAATGCCGAGAACGTCATCGTCTACGTCGGCACCCGCGAAGCCGACTCCAACGAGGAGGTGGACCGGGCCGTCATCAACCTGCCGCGCTTCCAGTCCGATCTCATCAACGCTACCCTCGCCCTGAATCCGGACGCCGTGGTCTACATGCAGTCCGTGGGCCAGGTCAACATCACGCCGTTCAAGGACGCCGCCAAGGCGATCATGTGGACCACATACAACGGCCAGTATCAGGGCCAGGCGGCCGCTGAACTGCTGTTCGCCCAGAACGTCACCTTGGAGGACGGACGCCGGGTCCAGGCCAACCCATCCGGGCACCTGACGTGGACCTTCTACTCGGACGTCGATGCCCAACTCGGCACCACCGCCGCGGGTGCATCCAAGGACTACGCCCTGTCCAAGGCTGAAGGCTCCACGTGCGGCCGTACCTATTGGTACTACCAGTCCGGCACCACCGGCTGCGCCGCACCGGACTTCCCGTTCGGTCATGGCCTGTCCTACTCGACGTTCGCCTACTCGAATGTGGCACTGTCCAAGGCCACGGCATCGCCCAGCGACACGGTGAACATCACGGCGACCGTCACCAACAACGGCACCATCGCGGGCCGCGAGGTTGTCCAGGTCTACGCGACCTCGCCGGATGCGGACGGCAACGACCGGCCGTACAAGCAGCTCAAGGGCTTCGCGAAGACTGCCATCCTGGCGCCGAACGCGTCGGAGACCGTCACCATCGCGCTGGACGCCGGCGATCTGTGGTTCTGGGACACCGCAAGCCAAAAGCGCGTGTATGACCAGGGCACGTGGAAGATCCTCGTGGGTCCCTCCTCGGACTCGGCTCGCGGGACCACCCTGGATCTGGCCATCTCCGGCGCCATCAAAGCCGGCGTCGACGTGGTCGCCGCCGTTCCCGACGGCGTGGCGCTGAACACCGCCACCCCGGGCAACGTCATCAACGCCAACGTCTCGGCCACCAAGCACGATCAGTCCTTCTGGGACCTCACCAGCTCGGCCGTCAAGGTGGAGTACAGCTCGGCCGACCGCGCGGTGGCCACGGTCAACTCCAGCGGCGTGGTGTCCCCCGTGGGCGCCGGCGCCACGTTGATCACCGTGAAGGTGACCGCCGATGGCGAGACCGAGTCCACCACGTTCCCGGTCGCGGTGCATGAAGGCCGTCCCACCGCGGGCGTCACCAACTGGACCTCGCCGGCACATGTCGCGGGAACCTATACGGCGCTTCCGGCCCGCACGGCCTACAACTTCATGGTCAACTTCGCCAACCAGAACGTGA
>JAISBQ010000313.1 GCA_031266115.1 Bifidobacteriaceae bacterium | reverse complement strand
GCTCGGGCCGTCACGGCTCGGACTCGCGTGATCATGGTGTGTTCGCCCAACAATCCGACGGGTCCGGCGGTCCACCTCGACGAGTTGGCCGCTTTCCTCGCCGCGATCCCGAGCGATGTGCTTGTCGTACTGGACGAGGCCTATATCCAGTACGTCACCGATCCGGACGCTGGCACCTATGAGCGTGTTGCCCGGGATCACGCGAACGTCATCAGCCTGCGAACGTTCTCCAAGGCCTACGGCCTTGCCGGGCTACGAGTGGGGTATGCCATGGGGCGTGCCCGGTTGGTTGGTGCCATCCGCCGGGCGTCAACGCCATTCGGCGTCAACGCTGCTGCTCAACTGGCGGCGACCATCTCCCTCGGCCTGGACGTCGCCATGCGTGAGCGTGCCGCGCAGGTGGTGGTGGCTCGCGACGCCTTGGCAGCCACCTTGCGCGGCCAAGGTTGGGACGTCCCGGACGCGCAAGGGAACTTCGTGTGGGTGCCCGCTGGAGCTGAGTCGGTTCCCCTTGCTCAGGCCGCCGAGGCGGCCGGTGTCGTGGTTCGCGCCTTCAGCGGCGACGGTGTGCGTGTCAGCGCCGGCGAGCCAGAGGCGATCGCGGCTTTCACCGAGGTAGCCGCAACCTGGGCATAGACGCACCCACACTGACAAGGCCAGCGACACACCTCCACGCCCGGTGCGCGACGCGGCGCTCGCCGCGAGGGCTGTGCTGGCCAATCCCCACAAACAGTGGGATCAACCCTTGTCAGTTGGCTCCTGAGGACGCTACGGAACCGTAAGTTACGCTGACGTAGGTTGCGAATGCGACCCACGGTGTCCACGCGAAGGAGAGCTGGCCGTGTCGCTTGGCGATCACGTACCGACGCTGCAGGTTCTCGACCCCGGAGGCCAGCGCACCGATGCAGGCGCCCTGCCAGGGGAGTTGCGCCACCTGCGAACCCTGACCCCAGCCCACCTCATCGCCATGTATCGCATCATGGTCCGCACCCGGGCTGTCGACGCGGAGGCGACGGCCCTGCAACGGCGCGGCGAACTCGGCCTGTGGGCATCGTGTCTCGGCCAAGAAGCCGCGCAGGTCGGTTCGGCTCACGCGCTCGCGCCGGCGGATTACGCCTTTCCGTCATACCGGGAGCACGGTGTTGTCCTCGCGCGCGGCATCGATCCCGCCGCCATCGTGCGTCTCTTCCGTGGAGTCGATCACGGCGGCTGGGATGCAGCCGCCCATCGCTGCCACACCTACACACTGGTGGTGGGTGGCCACGTGCTGCACGCCGTCGGGTACGCGATGGGGGCTGTCCTGACCGGACGCGACGGTACCGGCGCACCCACCGATGAGGCCGTCCTCGTCTACCTCGGCGATGGCGCGATGGCCCAAGGCCATGTAGCTGAGGCCCTGGTCTTTGCTGCCTCCTATCAGGCACCGGTGGTGTTCTTCGTGCAGAACAACGGCTGGGCGATCTCGACACCCACCCGCGCCCACGCCCGCGCGCCATTCGCCCGCCGTGGCGAAGGGTTCGCGATTCCCGGCCGCCGGGTGGACGGCAACGACGCTCTGGCCTGTTTCGCGGCCACCGCCGCGGCACTGGCCGACGCGCGCGCAGGCCGGGGACCCGCCATCGTCGAGGCTGTCACCTACCGCATGGCACCCCACACCACCGCGGACGATCCGACTCGCTATCGCGACGCGGCCGAGGAGCGCCGGTGGGCGACGCGAGACCCAGTTGCCCGCCTGGAGAAGCATCTGCGTGGCATCGGGGCCGTCGACGATTCCTCAGCCGCCCAGATTGGCGCCGAGGCCGCCGAAGTGGCCATCCGGATGCGAGACGCGTGCCTCGCTCTGGGTCCGCCCCAGATGGAGGACCTCTTTGCTCGTGTCTATGCCACCGAGCACCAGCAGGTGTCAGCCGAATCGGCCGCCTGGGCGTCGCGCCGCGTCTCGCACGGTGCACGATGACGGCCCCCACCTGGGCGACCGCTCCGCCTGCTGCTTCGACCAGCCCGGCCCCAGCTCCCAGTCTGACTGGCGCCGGGCCAGCCGTGACGACGTTGTCCATGGTCGCGGCGCTGCGCCAGGCGTTGGCCGATTCGTTGAGGCACGACCCCAAGGTTCTCGTCATGGGCGAGGACGTCGGACGCTTGGGTGGGGTGTTCCGGGTGACCGATGGACTGTGGAGCGAGTTCGGCGAGCGGCGCGTCATGGATTCGCCATTGGCGGAGGCGGGGATCGTGGGAACGGCGATCGGGCTGGCACTGCGCGGCTTTCGCCCTGTGGTCGAGATTCAATTCGATGGCTTCGTCTTCCCAGCATTCGACCAGATTGTCAGCCAACTCGCCAAGCTTCACTCCCGTTCTGGGGGCCGCAGCCAGATGCCCGTCACCGTGCGAATCCCCTACGGCGGTGGAATCGGTGCGATCGAACACCATTCAGAATCCCCCGAGGCACTGTTCGCGCATGTCGCAGGCCTACGAGTGGTGAGTCCGGCCACGCCGGGCGATGCCTATGCCATGCTGCGCCAGGCCATCGCCTGCCCAGACCCGGTGATCTTCCTTGAGCCGAAGGCGCGGTACTGGGACACCGATGAGGTGACGATCGGCCCCGATCTCCAGGTCGAGCAATTCGACCGAGCCCGCATTGTGCGCCCCGGCAGCCTCGTCACCCTCGCCACCTATGGTCCTGGGTTAGCGCCGAGCCTCAAGGCGGCCGACGCCCTTGCCGCACAGGGGCGAGACGTCGAGGTGATTGACCTTCGTTCTATGTCGCCCCTCGACGTGGACACCGTGGCCAGTTCGGTGGACCGCACGGGACGGTTGGTGGTTGTCCACGAGGCGCCCGTGTTCGGGGGGATCGGCGGGGAGCTGGCCGCTGCCGTCATGGAACGGTGCTTCTACCGGCTGGAGGCGCCGGTGGCACGCGTGGGCGGCTACCACATGCCGTATCCGCCGGCCAGGGTCGAGCACGAGTACCTTCCCACCGCCGGGCGGGTCATCCACGCGGTGGAAGGGGTGTTGAGCTACTGATGGGAGTACAAGCGTTCGTTCTGCCGGATCCCGGCGAGGGTCTCACCCAGGCGGTGATTGCCGCCTGGCGCGTGGCGCCAGGCGAGGACGTGACCGTCAACCAGGTGCTTGTCGAGGTCGAGACCGCCAAGTCTTTGGTCGAGCTACCCAGTCCGTGGACCGGCAAGGTGGTTGCCTTGGCCGCCGCGGTGGGTGACACGGTGCCGGTGGGCGCGCCCCTCATCCACATCGATGCCCCCGACGATGCCGCCCTTCCCACCGCGACCGGTGTGGATGGCGCACATAAGCCCGTGCTTGCCAAACCGCCGGTGCGAGCGCTGGCCAAACACCTGGGTATCGATGTCGCGACGGTTCGCCCGAGTGGCCCAGGGGGGATTGTCACCAGGGAAGATGTGCTGGCCGCGAACGTCGAACAATCCCCAGGCCATCTCGCCGCCTACCCGGGGGACGACGCGCCATGGCTGACGGGAGGGACCGTGGCGCGCGATGGGCGCTCCACGCGGGTGCCGGTTCGCTCGGTCCGCAGGCGCACGGCCGAGGCGATGGTGACCAGTGCGTTCACCGCTCCGCACGTGACGGTATTCCGGACGGTCGACATGACCAGGACGATGGAACTGGTCAAGCGCTTGCGGGAGGATCGAGAATTCGCGGACGCGCGGGTGACTCCGCTGCTGATTGTCGCCAAGGCGCTGCTGCTGGCGGTCCGCCGTCACCCGGAAATCAACGCCTCATGGGACGACGAGGCCCAGGAGATCATCTACAAGCACTACGTGAATCTCGGCATCGCCGCACAGACAGCGCGCGGCCTGATGGTTCCGAACATCAAGGACGCCCACCGCCTGACCCTGCACGAATTGGCGCTTGGTCTCGGAGAGTTGACCGCCGCCGCGCGCGCGGGGAGCACCACGGCGCACGCGATGGCCGACGGCACCATCACCATCACCAATATCGGGGTGTTCGGGATCGACACCGGTACGCCCATCCTGTCTCCCGGCGAGGCCGCGATCCTCGCGTTCGGTGCGGTGGAACCCCGACCCTGGGTGCACGGTGGCCAGGTGGAGCCACGTGATGTCACCGAGTTGGCGTTGAGCTTCGACCACCGGTTGGTAGACGGCGCACTCGGTTCGGTCGTGTTGTCTGATGTCGCTCGGATCCTCACCGACCCGGCCCAGGGGCTGGTCTGGTCGTAGATTCCCGGGTTGAGGCACCCTGTGGCGGGCCACCATCGGGCAAGATGGAGCCGTGAATCCCTGGCGCCCCGACGTACTCGGTCCTGACTGGCAGCAGCGTGACCTTCCTCTTCCCGGCGGTGCGATGGCCACCTTGGTGCGCCGTGCCACCCCCTCAGCGAGGACCAGCGACGATGCCGATCCCCGTCCAGCCGTCCTATACCTCCACGGGTTCGTGGACTATTTCTTCCACCCCCACGTGGCCGAGGCGTTCGAGGAGCGCGGCTACCGGTTCTACGCGCTCGATCTGCGCGGATATGGTCGCTCCATTGGCCGGGGCGCACAGGAGGGTGGACCGAACCATGTCTCGGATCTCGCCATCTACACCCAGGATCTCGACGCCGCCGTCGCCGCGATCCGAGCCGAGGGGCACCGCCGGATGGTGATCAACGCTCACTCGACCGGAGGGTTGATCGGCCCGCTGTGGGCTGCGACACGTCCCGGCACGGTCGAGGCGATGGTGTTGAACTCGCCGTGGCTCGACCTCAATGGGAACTGGTTCTTGCGCGGTCCGGTCACGGCGCTCGTCCATGTCATTGGGCGATGGTGCCCCACCTTCAAGGTCTCCGGTCTCAGGCCCCACTACGGTGAGGCGTTGCATCGCGACACGGGCGGCGAGTGGGACTACTCCCTGGTGTGGAAACCTCACCTGGGTTTCCCTGTCACAGCCGGATGGCTCCGTTCCGTGCGGCGCGCGCACCGGCGGGTGAAGCGCGGCCTGGCCGTGCAGTGCCCCGTCCTCGTGGCGACATCGACCACGCGAGGAGACAACCGGCACTGGCATCCCGAGGTGATCACCTCTGATTCGGTGCTCGACCCCGCCGACATGTGGGCACGCGCTCACCGCCTCGGTTCCGATGTCGAGGTTCGCACCTTTCCGGGCGGCGCCCACGATCTCGCCCTGTCCCCCGAGCCAGCCCGTTCTGCGTATCTCACGGCGGCGTTGGGATGGCTCGATGCCGTCACGGCCCGCGGACCGGCCAGGGAGGCGTGACATGAGACACCTGCGGGCACGTGAACTCCAGGGACGGGGATGGATCGGCACCGGGGGGAGCGTGCTCACCCTTGCGGACCTGCGCGGAAAAGTGGTGATTCTCGACTTCTGGACATTCTGCTGTATCAACTGCCTGCATGTCTTGGACGAATTGCGCCCGCTGGAGGCGAAATACGCCGGCGATCTGGTGGTGATCGGTGTCCATTCGCCCAAGTTTGCGCACGAGGCCGATCCGGCGGCTCTGACGGACGCCGTCGCACGCTACGACATTCGTCACCCAGTGCTCGACGATCCCACGCTCGCCACATGGACCGCCTACGGAGCCCGGGCCTGGCCCACGCTGGTCGTGATCGATCCGGCAGGGTACATCGTCACCCGAATGGCGGGTGAGGGACACGGCCCGGCGTTGGACGCCATCGTCCGCGAGACGATTGACCACGCGCGAGCGGAGGGAACGCTGCGCGGCGGGCAGGGTCCGTACGTGCCCCCGCCCGCCGTTCCCGGCGCCCTTGCCTTCCCGTCAAAGGCGATCACCCTGGACGATGCCGGCCCCCACCTCCTCGTGGCGGACGCCGGCCACCATTCGTTGGCCGAGCTGGCCCCTGGCGGCCAGCTGATTCGCCGGATCGGGTCGGGCGGGCGCGGATTGGTCGATGGACCGCCGGTGCTCGCTCAGTTCTCAGAGCCGTCCGGGCTGGCCAGGCTCCCAGCCGCGCTCGCGGGCGCGGTGGGATACGACGTGGTGGTCGCGGACACGGTCAACCACGTCCTGCGTGGCGTTCGCCTGCGGGACGGCTGGGTGTCGACACTGGCTGGCACGGGTACGGCGTGGGTACCGGGCGATCCGGAGCCGTGGTTTGTTCCCGGAGCGCCGGCCCAGGCGGCTCCACGCGAGGTTCCGCTGTCCTCGCCGTGGGATGTCGCGTGGGATTCCGTGCGCGGGGCCGTGGTGATCGCGATGGCGGGGATCCATCAGCTGTGGGCGTTCGACCCGGCCACCGGCCACCTTGGGGTGCTGGCAGGAACGAGGTCGGAGGGGTTGGTGGATGGGCCGGCGGACGCGGCGTGGCTGGCCCAGCCGTCGGGGCTCGCGGTGGCGGCGACAGGCGAGGTGTGGTTTGTGGACTCCGAGACATCCTCGTTGCGGGTGCTGGAACGCGGGCTGCCGGGGGCGCCGGACACCGTGCGAACGGTGATCGGCGAAGGTCTGTTCGACTTCGGCCTGGTGGATGGCCCGGCGCCGGCCGCGCTCATGCAGCACCCGTTGGGCTTGGCGCTCGTGATGGGCGGGGCTCGAGATGAGGACGGACATGGGGACGGGTCCGCGGGCGGTGGGCTGGCTGCGATGACCGGAACTCTTTGCCAGGGCACCGTGGACGGGTCCGCGGGCGGTGGGCTGGCCGCGGATGGAGGGATGCCGGCAGGATCGGCAGGGCCGGCGGTACCGGCCGTCGCGGCGGTGTTGGTCGCCGACACGTATAACGGCGCGTTGCGCCGATACGATCCGGCGTCCGGGCTGGTGGCGACGCTGGCGACCGGGCTGGCCGAACCGTCCGATGTCGTGATGGTGGATGCTTCGCGTGTGGCCGTGGTCGAATCGGCCGCCCACCGGATCACCGAGGTCCAGGTGGGGGAGGCCATCGCGGTGCCCGAGGCCCGCGAGGCCACGAGCCGCCCGGTCACCGAACTCCAAGCTGGCACGGTCCGCCTATCAGTCCCCTTTATCCCGGCTCCGGGTCAGAAGCTCGACACCAGGTTTGGTCCGTCGGTCCAGCTCACGGTCTCGGCGACCCCAGCGGATCTCGTGGCTGTCGGCGAGGGAACTACACCGGAGCTGGAGCGCGAGTTGGTGCTCCGCGCGGGAGAGGGCGTTCTCCACGTCACGGCCCGTGCGGCATCGTGCGATGTCGATGAGCCTAACCCCGCCTGCCACATGGCGACACAAGACTGGGGCGTCCCCATCCGGGTCGCACCCCGCTCGGCGACCACCAGGGACGCGCAATCCCAAGAGATCGACCTCCCCCTGCGGGGGTAGGGCCCCACCTGAATAGGTGGCATCGGTGGGGTCCCGAGGAGCTACCGATCCCGCTAATGGTCGTTGCCGGCGACCGGTGGATCGGAGTCCGCTACGGCGGGGTAGCCGCTGTCCCGTGCGCCCGCCGCGTGCCAGCCTCCATCGCCACCTGCTTGCGCACGAGTTCGTCACCCGGGTTCGCCTGGTACCCGGGCTCGGCATATCCGGTGTCCGCGAGGCATCAGCGTGGCTGGAATCACCGCATCGACAGCGCAGGCGGCCATGGCCTCGGCCCGGCGGCTCTGGGCGCGGGTGCCTGCTCCACCGAGGGAAGCGACGCCATCGTCGGCGCAGCTCACGAGGGTGAATGCCGAGATAGCGGCCATGAGACGCCAGCGATCAGCCATCCCACACGCCTTTCCTGGGTCGACAACGCCATCCGCTTCATTGCCCCCTCCATTGCCGGCCTGTGGGGAAGGTGTGAGCAAGCGTCCGGGTCGGGGTCAGGCCCAGATCGTCGACGGCATCGCCCGGCGTTTCGAGAGCGGCGGTGAAGGGGACCATCACACCTTTCCTGCTCGCCTGGGCGGGGAACAGGCGGTCGACCTGAGGCAGGGAGGCGACCGCCGCTCGGTCCACGCGGTCGCGGGCATGATGGTGCCGGCATCGTCCGCCAACATGTCGAATGGGGACGCGCGAACGGCGCACGTCTCTGGGCCTCGACTATGGCCCGCAGCGGAGTGTCCTGGGCGGCGTAGGCCTGCTGGGCGAACAAGTGGTGCGCGCGGGAGACCAGCAACCGCTCAACTCCGCCCACCTCCAAGTCCGCCAAAGCCCAGGCCGACCCATCCCACGCGTAGGGCTGCGTGGAGGTAACGTCGCGGCCATCACTCAGATACTGATCGGCCAGCGCGGTGCTGCTGTCAACGCCCCGGCATTGTCGGTGTCGGATTCGTGGTCATAGCCCCGACCTCCTCGTCTCGGGTGAGCCCATCGGTCCTCTCGGTCATCTCACCGCCGAAGCGCCGGCTGCCTGGCCTCGGCAGTGTGGACTGGTCGGAAACGTACCGACATTTGTCTCGACGCGTGTTCGGTACGTTTCCGACGCGAGGACCGTGGCCTTCGGTCTGGTGGCAACCGTGTGACCTGCGTGAACACTCGAGCGGGTCTGGTGGGCAAGCGACGTGAATGGTCGGAAACGTACCGAAACTTGTTGCGACGCGTTTTCGGTACGTTTCCGACACTCCCCTTGGCACTATTGCCTCCTCGTCACCTGGACGCAGAGACACAGGGGTGTTGGATGATGTGACGTCATGCGCTAGGGGCACCAGATTGACGGCCTGCGTGTCGAGATGCGTTGGCCATGCCGACGCCCGCCACGGTGCTATCCGCGCGCGGAGGTGCAGGTGGGAGTCGACTGGTAAGGTTTTCCCATGAAGGTCGTGATTGATCCTGCTGGGCGCGTGCTCATCCCGAAGGCCCTTCGCACATCGTTGGGGCTGTCACCTGGCAGTGAGGTGGACATCTCTGCGTATGGATCGGGCGTTCAAATCACGCCCGGTGGGAGGGCGGCGAGGCTGGTGCGCGAGGACGGACGCTTGGTCATCAGTGCCGACACCGTAGTCGATGACGATGTCCTGTTCGCGCTCATCGATTCCGGTCGACGATGACGTGCCGACCGGTCGGTGTCGACACATCTCTTGCTGTGGCACTCCTGGCCCAAGGCCACCCGGACCACACCTATGTTCGAGATTGGGCTCGCGGCAAGACGCTGCACTTGTCGGGTCATGCGGCGGCTGAGACCTATTCGGTGCTCACCCGCCTACACGGTGGTATGTCTGTCTCTCCCGACGAGGCCCGCCGCCTGATCGACGAGAGCTTCGCCGGTGTGCTGACCCTGCCCGAACCCGTGGCGGAGTCGATTCACCGCGTGCTGTCCGACAGTGGAATCGCCGGCGGCTGCGTCTACGACGCGCTTGTGGCGTTGGCTGCCAAGGAGAACGGCGCTGTCCTTGCCTCGCGGGATGCGCGGGCACGAGCCACCTACGAGACTATCGGTGTGGACCTCGAACCGGCCACCATCAGGCGCGGCCTCCGCGGCTTATGACACGTGCCGCGCGCCGCGCCCTACACCACCCCGTAGAGTCTGTCGCCGGCATCACCCAGCCCCGGCACGATGTAGCCGCGCTCGTTGAGCCGCTCGTCGAGCGCTGAGGTGACGATCTGCACGTTGCCGCGGTCCCCCACGGCCTTCTCGACGGCGGTCAAACCCTCGGGTGCGGCAAGCAGACAGATTGCGGTGACGTCCCGCGCGCCGCGATCCAGGAGATAGTCGATGGATGCGACGAGGGTCCCCCCTGTGGCGAGCATGGGATCGAGAACGAAACACTGTCGCCCGGCCAGGTTGTCCGGCAGGCGGTTAGCGTAGGTGATGGCTTGGAGGGTTTCTTCGTCGCGCTGGAGTCCGAGGAAGCCGACCTCGGCGGTGGGCAAGAGCCGGGTCATTCCGGACAGCATGCCGAGGCCGGCCCGCAGGATCGGCACCACGATGGGCGAAGGCTGCGAGAGGTGGACCCCGGTGGTTGCCGCGACGGGGGTCCTGATGGCGCGCTGTTCGACGGCGATGCTACTCGTCGCCTCGTATGCCAGCAGCGTCACTAGTTCGTCGACGAGGTTGCGGAACGTGAGAGAGTCGGTGCGTTCATCACGCAGGATGGTCAACTTATGGCCGACAAGGGGATGGTCGACAATGTGCACTCGCATGGTGCGAACCTACCGTGTGCCACGCCGCACGCCGCACAAGGACGGGACGTGAACGGGGGGCGAGGGTCGGCATCGTCGCCGTGGGGCGCCACCGATGGTGACCTTGATGCCTGGATGCGGCTCGCGCTCATCGAAGCGCGGGCGGCGATGGACACCGGCGATGTGCCAGTCGGTGCCGTGGTGGTGGACGCGTTGGGGGAAGTCGTGGGTTCGGGTCGCAACAGACGTGAGGACGATGGCGATCCCACCGCCCATGCGGAAATGGTGGCTTTGCGCGGCGCAGCCAAGACCGTGGGGACCTGGCGACTCGAGGGGTGCACACTGGTCACGACCTTGGAACCGTGCCCCATGTGCGCGGGAGCGGCCATCGCCGCCCGAGTGGACGCCGTGGTGTTCGGGGCATGGGATCCGAAAGCCGGCGCGGCGGGTTCGGTCTGGGACCTGCTGCGGGATCGCCGGATGAACCACCGACCCCATGTCCGCGGCGGTGTGGCCGCCGGCGAGTCCGAGGCCCTGCTGCGCTCGTTCTTCGCCCTCCTGCGGTGACGCGGTGGTGCGTCGGTGGGTGTGTTGGGGGTTGGGACTGGGCCGGGGGGCTCTGGCGTCGTAGGCATGGTTGTGCGACCTAACCCGCGCCAACAGACCATCCGGAGGGCTGTTGGCGCGGGTTAGGTACGGTCCCGGATCTGACTGCTCTCAGGCCAGGGCTTTGACCTGGGGTGATGCGGGATGCCTGAGCGTGGCATCGTCGAGAGGTGTGCCGGACTCGTGCCAACACGGGTGCGCAGACCCTGTTGGCGCTGGTTCGGCACTCCAAAGCACGGGTGGAGCGAGTGTTGGCGCCATGTCGTCCTCACTGAATCGCCCTGGGTTTTGTGGAGACTCTGATCTAACACACTGGGAGGATTGGAGTTATGGGAGCACCACAGAAGTTCGATGAGGAGACCCGCGCGCGGGCGGTCCGACTGTACCTGGAAGAGGCAGCGGCGGTCGGGGTGTCGAACGCCGCTGCCCGCCGGAGGGTCGGGGAGTTGCTGGGGGTGAATCCGGCAACTTTGAGGAATTGGATTGAGCGTGAGCGGGCGAAGGAGGAAGTTCCGGCCGGGCCGGTGGATTTGGCTGGGCAGGTCGAGCGGTTGCGGAAGGAGAATTCGCAGTTGCGTCAGGCGAATGCGATTCTGAAGACGGCGGCAGCGTTTTTCGCCTCGGCGGAGGTCGACCGCCGACTCGCGTGATCGTTGACTATATCGATCAAGCGAAAGCCGAGTTTGGGGTCGCCCCGATCTGCCAGGTCCTGTCGGACACGTTGTGGCCGTTCGCCCCGTCGGTGTACTACGCCTATCATGCCCGCGGCCTGTCACGACGAGATCTGGATGACGCATATCTGATCAACTGGATCATCGATTCCTGGGAAGCGAACTACGCGTGCTACGGGGCAGTGAAGATGTGGCACCTGGCGGCTCGTGGCGGCTTCCAGGTCGGCCGGGACCATGTGGCCAGGCTGATGCGCCTGGCGGGCCTGGCAGGCATCGTACGAGGCAAACGACGCACCAAGACCACGGTGGCGGGCAAGGGCCCCACCCGGCACCCGGACCGGTGCCATCGGGCGTGGGACACACCAGGGCGCCCGAACCTGTGGTGGATCGCGGACTTCACGTATGTGTGGACCGACCACGGATTCTGCTATGTCGCATTCGTGACCGACGTGTTCTCCCGGAAAATCCTCGGGTGGACAATATCTGAATCCAAGGAAACAGGATTCGTCGTTAGGGCACTACGTCAAGCCGTATCCGTTAGAGGCAGACGCGACCCCGAATTCCGGTCGACAGGAATAGTACACCATTCCGACGCGGGAAGCCAATACACCGCCGTGATGTTCCTCACCGATCTAGAAGACCTAGGGATGCTCGGGTCCATCGGGACCGTCGGTGATGCTTTAGACAACGCCGTCATGGAATCCACAATCGGATTGTATAAGACAGAGTTGATCGACCGGGACCGTGCCCACTGGCAAGACATGCGCCACGTGGAATACGCCACCGCCCGATGGGTTCACTGGTACAACACCACACGCCTCCACTCATCCATCGGGTACCGGCCACCAGACGAACACGAACAGGAGTACCATCACACACGAGTCAGCCACCAGGCCGACTCGACCTAACACGAGTCTCCACAAGACCCAGCAGGGTTCA
>JAISBQ010000304.1 GCA_031266115.1 Bifidobacteriaceae bacterium | reverse complement strand
GGCCGCCAGCGTGACGGGATCGGTGCAGCGGACCATGAGGATGTTGGTCTCCGGTTCGGGTGCATCGAAACCGAGGGTGCGCAGGCCCTCGGCGAGGCGGACGGCGCGGACCCGGTCCTGGTCGATGCGGGGCAACTCCTCGTCCAACGCCACCAGGTCTGCCGCTGCCACCACGCCACCTTGGCGCACGAGACGGTGACGTGTGAGCCGAGTCCTCGCGGGTTCGGCATCAGTAAGTGTTGTCGAGGAGGAAGTCGGGAATGCGCTGGTGACGGATGCCGCCGGTGGTGTCGCTCGCGGCGGGGTCCAGGGTGAGGACGTACTTGGGATAGGAGTCGCGTATCTGCTCCAGCGGGGCATATTCGCGGCGGCGGGTTTCGGGGGAGGCAAGTACCGTGACAGCCACTTGGATATAGAGCCGCGCAGAGTGTCGATCAGCCACGAAATCAACTTCCGCCGCGCCGGACTTGCCGATTCTCACGTGCCAGCCGCGCCGACGTAACTCGGCCCAGATGATGTTCTCCAGGACTCCGCCCAGCCGCTGGTCGGAGTAGCCAAAGAGTGCATGTACTAACCCATGATCGCTCACGTAATACTTCTCATCGGTGGCGAGTAGCGCCTTGCCACGAATGTCGAAACGTGGCACTCGCGTGATCACGAATGCCTCGGCGAGCGCGGCGAGATAGTTCGCCACGGTCTGGTGGTTGACGGAGCGGTGCTGGGACTTAAGGAACGCCGCCACGCGTCGTGCGGAGAACGGGTTGCCGATGTTGTCGAGGGTGAATGCCGCCACCCGCTCGAACATCTCGGTATCTCGGATGGCGTGGCGCGTGAGAGCGTCCCGGATGAGCGTCGAGCGGTAGATATCCGCCACGGCCGCTCGGGCATCGGATTCGGCGAAGCCGGCGACGACTATTCCTGGGAACCCGCCGCAACGTAGGTATCGCGTGAACTCGGCGTCAACATTCTCCGTGGCCGCGGTATTCCCGGCCCCGCCGACGTCTTGGCGCGGATACGCCGCTGCGAATGCTAGGTGCTCCCGGAACGAGAGAGGCCACACGTCGATGGATACGTAGCGACCTGCGATGTACGTGGCGAGTTCCGAAGAAAGCAACGTCGAGTTCGAGCCGGTGACGTACACATCCGCTCGTCCTTCAGCTGCCAGAGAGTTGACCAACCGCTCCCACTGCTCTACTTCCTGAACCTCGTCGAGTAGCACGTAGATCCGCCCATCAGGGGGCATCACGCTCGCAATGTGCTGGCTGAGAGCCTGCGCCGAACGCAGCGTATCCAGCTCCAGCGCATCGAAGTCGAGGTACATGATCCGGTCCTCAGGAACCCCGCGTTCCCGCAGTAGTTGAGCTGTCAACGCGAGCAGCCGCGACTTGCCCGCACGTCGTGGCCCGGTCAGTACTTTCACCATCGGAGCGTCCACGTACCGCGCGACTCGCTCCATGTACAACGGCCGGTCGACTAGCACGCCGCATCCCTCCTGCTTCCTGCTCGAATCATCAGCGCTGGCCAGTATACTGGCCAGCGCGCGCGAAAACACCCCTCGCGGCCATCACAATGGCCGGGCGTCAACCTGTCGCCTGGCCTCCCAGGCGATCGAGGGCGGCCTGGGTGCGCGTTCCTGGGGAAGGTGTTTGGACGTTCAGAATGAGTCCATCGTCGGCCGGTAGGTTGAGCAATTCAAAGCCGAAGGTGAGCAGACCCGCGTCCGGGTGTGCGACGCGCATGGTTCCGTGGGGCATCGCCGTCCATGTTGGTGCGCCCGCTCCATCGCCTGCGGCCTCGGGCACACCGCTCAATTCACGCAGGAGACGGGCGACCGATGGGTCGGTCGCGTGAGCGGCCGCCAGGTAGCGGGCCGTCGCGCCGAGGCGGACGCGTTGCGTGTCGATGTCCGGTGTCCAGAGCGACGCGGCCGGGTCGAGCAACACGAAGCGGATCGGGTTGTGGGGCTGATAGGGACTGGCCAGCATTCCCTGATGGACAATCTTGGCCAGCCAATTGGCCTCGACGATGTCGAATGCGCGATCCATGACCCAGGCTGGCACTGTCAACGCCTCGATCAGACCTCGAACCTCGGGGCGAACGGTGTCCCGATACCTGAGTCCCCCCCTCCGTGATTCCCTGGTCCCGTGGCCTGGCCAGTTCGCTCCGTTTGGGCACTCCTGAGTAACTCAGCGAACCGTGCTTCATGCCGGTCTAGCCGCAGCGCGCCGCTGAGCGAGGACAACACGTCAGGCGAGACGCCAGCGAGATTGCCGCGTTCGATCCGTGTGTAGTACTCAACGGAGATACCAGCGAGCAGAGCGACCTCTTCGCGTCGCAGCCCAGCAACCCGCCGACGCCCGTGGTAGACGGGAAGGCCGGCCTGGGTGGGGCTCAAACGGGCCCGGCACATCCGGAAGAAGGCGCTGGCCTCCTCCCGCAAGGCGTGGTGGGCCGGTGATCCCATGGGCTTACAGTACGGGTTCCCGGCAGACCTCCCCATCCTGCTCCTCTGCTCCTCGCGGCCATTCGAGCGGCCCGCCGGGGGTGGCACCAGCATTAACTGTCAGCCCAGTACCTTCCTCAGCCCCACGGGCGGCGACGATCCTCTCCATTCTCGCGTCATCGCCCTTTCCGATGGCGTCGCTACGGCGCTGGTCGTCTCCACCGAGACGGGGCGTGGCCCGTACGGCCCGCAGTTCGCGCAGGCGATCGCTGACCACGCCGGGTTGCCGCTCGAGGCGGTCTTCTACACCGCAACCCATTCCCATGCCGCGCCCGGGGTGACCCGTGCCATCGACCTTGACTTCGCTGCCGGGGATTCAGGGGTAACCGCCAACCAGCGGTGGGCCAAGTTGGTCATGGACAGTGTGCTCTCTGCCACGGACGAAGCCCTCTCCAACCTCGAACCGGTCGCCGTGGGGATCGGCTATTCCGAGAGCTATATCAACGTCAACTGGTCGGTTCACTACACCACCACGAACCCGGACGGCACTCAGACGGTCTCCCACAACCTTGGCTACAACGGTGCGGGAATCTCCGACAAGACCCTCGCCGCGATCCAATTCACCTCAATAGCGACGGGTGACCCTGTCGCCTTCTTGGTCAACGACTCCGTCCACGGGACGGTCATGCACGGCAACACGCGGGGGCCGGTCATCCCAGGTGTCACCTCCGACGCGGGTGGCGTCGCCATCAGCTCGGATATTCCGGGTCTGGCATCGAGCATGCTTGAGGACAAGTACGTCGGGTCCGTCGCCGTGTGGTTGTCCGGTGCCGCTGCCGATCAGGCACCCATCGTGCAGAACGAAATGATGAGCCCTGACCCCCAGACCGGTGCTTTCAACGAGACGTTGGGTGACGATTACAACCTCTTGCTATTCCTCTCTCGCATCCACGTCGCCGATATTGAACGTGCTCTTGCCAACGTTCAAGGCGCCACCGGGGACGCTCCTGTCACCGTGGGGTACGCGGATTCGTCGATTCCCGCGTTGGATGGGTCGGACTACTACGTTGGTCTGCAGTCGCTACGGATTGGAGACATCCTCCTCTTGGGGTTCGCCGGCGAGATGTACACACAGACCGGACTCGACATCAAGGCGGCATCACCCGTCGCGGACACACTGGTGGTCAACCACACGTGGCAACGCGCCGAACAGCACGAGGGCTACCACCCGGATGATCAGTCCATCGCCGAGGGCTCGTGGCAGCGGAGCACCTACGAGGCCGGCCACTTGTCGCCAACTCTGGCGAAACTGGCGGTGGAGTTGGCGGGCTACGATCCGGCCTGGTCATCCAACGGCGATGGAACCTCTTCCAACGCCGACACCGGCCAGACCGTCATCGACGGCCTCGACGGCATACCCGGGATGGCCGATGACAACAGGATCGTTGGCGCTTCGGGGAATACGCTCAAGGAGAACGTCACCATTGTTCAGAACGCCGACCGCCAACGGTTTGTCCAACTGGGGAACGGTTTCGCGTGCTACGCGGGGGAAGATGGGCTTCTGGGGACCCGCGACGATCTTGTCCGATCCTTCGGCTCGTTCCCGCAACACGACACTACTGGTGCCACCAAGGATCCGATCGATTGGCGTCTGCTCGACATCAAGGCGGGGAACGCGGTTCTCGTGGCGGGGTCGATCATGGACGCCGTTGCCTTCAACAATGACGGTGACGACAACCGTTGGTCCACGTCGAACCTGCGTGCCTGGCTCAACTCGACCGGCGGCATCGACACCGGCGGCATCACCGAGGGTTTCTATGACGCCGCGTTCGGCGACGCCGAGAAGGCGAAGATCGTGCCCACACAGGTCAACATGGGCGCTACAACCGAATTCTGGGCATACAACCGGCTTCCCGGCGCGGATGGCGCTCTCGGGACACGCGACGACATTGTCCAAGGTTTCGGCTCGTTTCCGCAAAGCGATGCGACGGGGGCGACATCCGACCCGTTGACATGGCGAGTGGTCGAGATCCGGGACGGGAATGTGGTGCTGGTTTCCGAGAAGGTTCTCGACGCCGCCGTATTCAACTCGGCCGGTGACGACAACAGGTGGTCGACGTCGAATCTGCGCGCGTGGCTCAACTCGACGGGAGGAACCGATGTGGCCGGCATTGTTGAGGGATTCTATGACAAGGCGTTCACCGCCGAGGAGAAGGCGAAAATCGTGCCTACTCGGGTGAATATGCACTCAACCGGTCAATTCGTCGCGTACAACCGCCTGCTCTCCTCCGATTGGTGGAACGCTTACGCGACCACGGGCGACGAAGACACCAGCGACAATGTGTTCGCTCTCAGCGGTGAGGAGATCTTCAGTTACTTCGGAACGAGCCAAATCGCCACGCGTTTGGAAGTGGGTCACGAACCGACTAACTACACCAATAACTACGTGATACCCACCGAATCCGCCAAGACTGCCGCGGGAGTCAAGATCAATACAGGCGGCAACGGCCCCTCATTCGCGGGCTACGCCGATGCGTGGACGAGATCGCCGGGTGCCCCGACCGATGGCACCAACCACTACGGTGTCTTCCTCGGCTCTACCGGTTCGCTCAACTCGGGGCCCCAGGTCACCTCCGCCTACGGAGTGTTACCCGCCATCACGGTCAAGGTTCCGGCATCGTCCACCGCGCCTGACCGGACCTCTCCGGCGCCAGACAAGACACCGGGCGGCGGCCAGGAATCTCCGCCTGTCCTCACGACGCCACCGGCATCTCCACCCAGCGGCGAGCCCACCCAGCCGCCAGGTACGAATCCGGCCGCCGCGGCCACCGCGATCAAGGGTGCGCAGAAGCGACTAACCCTCGTCAAAGGCCAAACAGCCAAGGTTCCAACACACGGGTACACGTCCGAGGGCAAGGTCGTTACGGTGATATGGACCTCGAACGAGAAGGCAGTTGCCAAGGTTGGTGCGACAACCGGCCGGATCAAGGCCCTCAAGGTTGGTACGGCCAAGGTGACGGCGCGCGCCGGCTCCTTGACGTGGACCATCGCCGTGAAGGTGCTCGCCAAGAAGCCGGCCGCCAAGGTCACGAAGGTCACCGCCGAGGCGCCCGCCGAGGCGGCGGTCGGCACATCGTTCTCGGTGTCAGCTTCGTATGAGTCCGCCCGCGCCGCCCGTGTGGTCGTCACCTACGCGTCGAGCAACCCGGCGGTGCTCAGGATTGACAAGGCAGGCCGTGCCACCGCTATCAAGGCCGGCACTGCCAAGATCACGGTGAAGGCCGGAGCCAAGAAGAAGACTCTGACCGTCGCCGTGAAGTGACCCAGTAGGCGCCAAACACCTCTGGGCCCTCAAACCCATCCCCGCGACGTGCCAGAGCGAGCCGGTGTGTGACACGTCGCAGGGATGCGCCGGTGCTCCTCTCACGCTCAGGTGGCGGCCGTGCCGGCGACTAGTTCGACGGCTTGGGTGATGGCGTCATCGTCGATGTCGCGGTGCGTCACCAGGCGGACGGCGCCGCCCATCGGGAAGCAGCCGACCCCGGCGGCGTTCCACCGGGCCGCCAGCGTGACGGGATCGGTGCAGCGGACCATGAGGATGTTGGTCTCCGGTTCGGGTGCATCGAAACCGAGGGTGCGCAGGCCCTCGGCGAGGCGGACGGCGCGGACCCGGTCCT
>JAISBQ010000373.1 GCA_031266115.1 Bifidobacteriaceae bacterium | reverse complement strand
ACCCGCTCGTCAAGGGACAGGTGTGTGTAGTGTGCTGGCAAGGAAGTGCAACCCCTCTGTTCGGTCGTAGTTGAGCAACCACAACCGTAGAGGCGTTGCACTTCCGTCTAGAAACCGGGTCAGCAAGTTATCGCGACGCCATGAACACCAACCCAGGTGCTCCCCGCGGTCACCCGCGAGGAGCACCCGAGATTCGCGGGCCCTACTTGAGGATTGTGATGGAACCGATCAGGGGTAGGGGCTTCATCCTGCCTTGGGCGGCGTTGATGATACCGATGATCGCCAAGACCGGATAGACAAACCACGCCAAGCCAAGGATGGTCGACACCAGGCCCAGGGCGCCGAGGCCCGTGATCACGCTTCCCGACGTGACGGCCGCAGCCGAGATGATACCGACCAGGATGCTGGACACGATGCCATAGGCCACACCCAGCAGGAACAGAACCAAACCCTGGTTGGTATGGAACCTGGCGAACCGGGACTGCTTGGGCGCCGCCAGAAGAGGAATCAGCCAAATGATGTAGGCGAGAACGCCCATCGCCTTGTTCTCGGCGGCGTCCTGCTCGGCGCTGGCATAGGGGGCTTGACCCGGGGGCGCCTGGTAACCGGGGGGCGGATACCCACCGGGCGGAGGGGGATAGCCCTGCCCTGGGGGCGCCTGGTAGCCGGGCGGTGGATACCCGCCGGGTTGCGGCGGCGCCTGGCCCTGCGGACCTGGCTGCATCGGATCGGGGGTCGAGGTCATGGGATGGTTCCCTTTCGGTCGAGGTGATACATGGAAGGTCGGTGAATCCCCAACCGCGCCGGACGGGGAGCCACCATCGATGTGGGCACAGACTAACCGGCACCCAACAGCGACTTGATCGGCGCGATGGCAAAGTAGACGATGAACAGCGCCGAGGCCACCCACATCAGCGGATGGACAGCCTTGATCTTGCCCTTGGCGATCTTGAGCACCACGAAGGAGATGAATCCGGCGCCAATCCCCACGGTGATCGAGTACGCGAACGGCATCAGGACAATGGTGAGGAACGCTGGGATAGAGATCTCCCAATCGCTCCAATCAATCCCTGCCACCTGCGTCATCATGAGGAATCCGACGGCGACCAACGCGGGCGTCGCTGCCTCATACGGCACGGCCGAGACGAGCGGTGCGAGGAACATCGACGCCAGGAACGCCAGGCCGGTGACCACCGAGGCCAGGCCGGTCCGTGCGCCATCACCCACGCCAGAGGCCGATTCTATGTACGCCGTGTTGGAGGAGATGCCGCCAGCGCCTCCGGCGACGGCGCCGAGCGAATCGACAATGAGAATCTGCTTGGTGCGGGGTGGGTTCCCGTCCTTGTCGAGCAACCCGCCCTCGGCGCCCACCGCGACCATGGTGCCCATGGTGTCGAAGAAGTCGGCCAGGAGCAGGGTGAAGATGAGCAGGACCACGGTCACCACGGACAGCTTGGTGAAGGCTCCGAACAGCGAGAACTGCCCCAGCAGGGACAGGTCCGGCAGTTGGGCGACGGTCTCGATCCTCGGCGCGGACAGGTGCCATGCCGGGTGGGCGATCGCCTCGACGAGGAACGCCAGGACCGTCCCGGACGCGATGGCGATGAGGATCGCCCCCTTGACCTTGCGGACCATGAGGACGATGGCCAGGATCAGGCCGATGGCGAACACCAACACCGGCCATGTTCCCAGCGAGCCGCCCACGCCGAGTTCGAGCGGCGTGGCCTGTGAGACCGGGATAGACACGAATCCGGCATCGAACAAGCCGATCAACGCGATAAACAGGCCGATGCCCACGGAGATCGCGGTCTTGAGCACGGGCGGCACTGCCCGGAACACGGCCACGCGGAACCCGGTGAGCACGAGGACGAGAATGATGACACCCTCAATGACAATCAACCCCATGGCATCGGCATAGCTCATATCCGGCAGGATCGCGATACCAAAAGCCACCATGGCGTTAATCCCCAGCCCGGCCGCCATGGCCAGCGGGAAGTTGGCCACAACGCCCATGAGCAGGCACATCACGCCGGCCACCAGGGCGGTAGCGGTGGCGGCTTGGGCGGGTATCCCGCTGGCCGCCAACCCATCCGGATCGCCCACGTACCCGCCGAGGAAGGCGCCGGATCCCGATGGGGCGGACGTCAAGATGATCGGATTGAGGACCACGATGTAGCACATCGTGAAAAAGGTCACGAGCCCGCCGCGGATCTCTTGCCACACGGTGGACCCACGCTCGGAAATCTGGAAAAAGCGGTCGAGGCGCCCGGCGGTGGGCGCCTTCAGTGAAGGAGCTGTGGAGGACATGCAAGGAATAGTCTCAGACTCGGGGCCCGCGGCCAAGCCCCTTCAGCGCGTCGCCAGGCAAGACAGTGGCGCGGCGTACTCGGGTAGGGTCGAGCCCATGCCCGCCACGGCCACAACCTCCCGGCACACCGCCCTGTTTGCCACGGGCACGGGCCTGTGGGCGCTCGCCTTGGCGATCTTGGCGATCGGTGAGGCAACACATGTGCACGATGCCGGCGACTGGGTATGGGTGTGCGTGGCCGGCATCGTCCTCGGCATCGTCGGAGTGTGCTACGCCCACGTCTCCTGGCGCGCCCGCTGACCGAGTCGCACGGCCCCTGCGGCGTCAGTCCACCCGGAGCCGGAGGGCGGCGGACGATGACGTTGCCTTGCCATTCGAATCGATGTACTTCGCCTTGACCTTGTAGGTGCCACGCGAGAGCCGCGGAAGCCTGATCGTGACCTTTCCCTTGGCCGAGGCCTTGAGAGTGGCGGTCTTGGTCCCCTTGCCCCAGGACACGACCACTGTGCCGACGGGCCTGGGCGATCCGGCAACCTTCACCGAGACGGTCACCGTTGCGCGCCCGCCCGCGCGGAGTGTCGCGGTGCCGGCCTTGGCCACCACGGTGGTCTTCGCCGCGCGGCCACTCCTTGCCGAAACCTTGCCCGACGATGGCGCGCTGTCGGTCGCCGGTTGCGCCACCGGACGGGAGCCCGGCGTCAACACGACGACCGGCTCCGATGGGGGCGTCCACGCGCCCGCATCGATCCTCGCCGCCGACACCCCCGCATAGAAGGCGGCGGCATCGGCACCCTGCAGCGGCGCTCGCCCGGTGGTGGCTTCGATCGCCACGGCGGCAGCGGCCAGGCACTCGGGAAGGTAGGACACGGACACGACTCCGACATGGTGCATCGGCCCGTAGGCTGTCCACCCCCCGGCCGCTCGCAGCGCGGTCTCCACCGCGGCCACAAGCGCATTGACCTGGGCACGGGAATACCCGCGGTGGCGCCACTCGACGCCACTCACACCGGCGGCCGCGAGGCGCGACGTGAGGTCAGCGATCTCGTCCTGCCTGAGATTCCATACACCGACCGCGTAGGTCTGGTGCGCCGCATCGCCTTCCATCCAGATCTCAATGAAGCGTTCCCCGAGGACTTGCCATGCGGCCATCGCGACGGGGTAGGCCACTGCGTCCGGGGCCAGGCTCGGCGATCCCATATCGACCCAGTCGCGCCACGATCCCGAATCGACGGTGTCGCAGGACTCCGGCGGGTCGTCCAGGGCGTCGGCACCGCTCGCCGGCGGGCCGGCCCAGATCGCGAGAACTGCGGCGAGCGCGCGGGCAAGGTAGCGCCCGGCCGCGATGAGCCTCATCAGTCCTGACCGCCGGCATCGTCCGCCTCATCCGGCGCCTCGCTGAGGTCGACGGGGATGGCGGCCGAATCGTCAATCACAGGGCCGTTGTTGGGCCAGTCCACACCAGCCCGGACCAACCCTGTCTCCGAATGCGCACCGCACCCGTGGTCGTAGGAGACCACCTGGCCATCCAGGGTGGACCACTCGTTGGTGCACACCCCAAACGCCCGGCGTAGTGCCCCCGCAAGCGGCGTGACAAAGCCGCACGTGGAGCATTGCTCGGTGGCCTTGAGCGCTTCTGAATCCCCTGGACCGTGGATGCCCGAATACCAGCGAGACGCTGCCTCGTCGCGACCTTGGGCGGACAGCACGCGCGAGCGGCCGAGGCCCAGTTCGACGATCTCGGCGCGATCCGCGTCATCCTCGTCGGTCTGTTCGTACCCGGGAACCAACCGCGAATCCTCGGGGATGTGGGGCAGGAGGTCGCCTGGACCGAGGTCGCCCGGTCGCAGACGCTCGGCCCACGGAAGCCACGGGGGTGACAACAGAGCGTCCGGACCGGGAAGCAGTTCGGTCTCGTCCACCGTCGCCGTGCGCGAACGTGGGACGCGAGCGACCGTGACCACCCATGACCATCCGCGATATCCAGGCATGTCGCACGCGAAAGTCAGATTGGCCAGGCGATCGGCCACCATCTCGATACCCAGGAATCCTCCAACGTCGCCGGGACGCGTGAATTCGGCCAACGCCTCGCGGGCGCGTGTCAGCGCGGCCTGCGACGACAGATAGGCGTCGGGCTTCTTGGCACGAGTGGCGGTGGGCACGGTCTGGCTCCTAGCTGTCCAAGTCTTGGGCGACCGCCCGCAACAATTGGGCGGTCTGCGACGCGGTCCGCTTATCCGGATACCGGCCCCGGCGCAACGTGTTGGAGGCCGAATCGAGCACCTTGATGAGATCCTCGATGATCGGAACCATGTCTTCCGCCGGCTTGCGGTGGGTTCTGGCAGCAGGGGCGGGAGTCTCCAGGATGCGTGCCGACAGTGCCGACGGACCACGCCGCCCGTCGGCGATGCCATAGTCGAGGCGGGTGCCCGGCCGCGGGGCCGGGGTGCCCGCGGGCAAAGCGGACACGTGAAGGAAGACCTCGCTTCCGTCATCGCCCTGGATGAAACCGAAGCCGCGGTCCTCGTCGAAGAACTTGACTTTGCCCGTAGGCACGGCAAACCTCCCCGTTGTGGGTGCGAACAGGGTCCCAGGGTACTCGGCCTGGTCACCCGGCGGAGCCCGAGATGCGCTGACAGCAGATCGGCGAGCGCCGCATCCCACGTTCAGGTACGCCCGCAAAGCCCAGCTGCTTCCCAGGAATCTCCCAGACGATGACGCGAGACTAACGCGATGACCCCTCTAGACCCCGTGCGGCAGGGCGCCCCGCCACGCCGCACCACACCGCTCACCGGACGTGGGCGCACCGCGCCCGCCGCTCCCGGCCCCCGCCTCCTCGTTGTCGACGACGAACCGAACATCCGCGACCTTCTCGCCGCGTCTCTCCGCTTCGCCGGGTTCGAGGTCGCGGCCGCGGCCACCGGAAATGAGGCACTGCGCGGCGCCATCGACGATCCGCCCGACCTCATGGTCCTGGATGTCATGCTCCCCGACATGGACGGTTTCACCGTTACCCGAACCCTGAGAGAGCGCGGTTATTCGATCCCGGTACTCTTCCTCACCGCCCGCGACGACGTGGCCGACAAGGTGGCCGGCCTCACCGTGGGTGGCGACGACTACGTCACCAAGCCCTTCTCCCTGGAGGAGGTCGTGGCACGCATCCGCGCGATTCTGCGCCGGGCGAACGGTGAGGACGATCACACCAGTTCCGTCATCGCCTACGCCGATCTCGAACTCGACGAAGACTCTCACGAGGTCCGCCGCGCGGGCACGGTGGTCGACTTGTCGCCCACCGAGTACAAGCTGCTGCGCTACCTCATGCTCAACTCCGGCCGAGTGGTGTCCAAAGCCCAAATCCTCGACCACGTGTGGGAGTACGGATGGGTGGGGGACGCCGCCATCGTCGAAAGCTACGTCTCCTACTTGCGGCGCAAGCTCGACGTGCCCGGCCCGGACGGTACACCGCTTGTGGGCCTCATCCAGACCAAACGGGGCTTCGGCTACCAGTTGAAGGAACCCAGGTGACACTGTGGCTGTGAGGTGGCCCAAGTCGCGGGGGGGCGCCCGTG
>JAISBQ010000116.1 GCA_031266115.1 Bifidobacteriaceae bacterium | reverse complement strand
GCGCGAGCCTCTGTCCACCGACCAGTTTGCCCCACCATCGGAGCCCACCTTACTCATGACCACGCCCAACGAGACACCGGCGTCCGAAGTCGCCGTCAACGACATCGGGACCAGCGAGGATCTTCTCGCCGCCATTGACGGAACAATCAAGTACTTCAACGATGGCGACATCGTCGAAGGCACCGTCGTGAAGGTTGACCACGACGAAGTTCTCCTTGACATCGGCTACAAGACAGAGGGCGTCATCCCGTCCCGCGAACTGTCGATCAAGCACGATATCGACCCCAGTGACGTTGTGTCCGTCGGGGAGAAGATCGAGGCCCTGGTCCTCCAGAAGGAGGACAAAGAAGGCCGGCTCATCCTGTCCAAGAAGCGCGCCCAGTACGAGCGTGCCTGGGGCGCCATCGAGCGGATCAAGGAAAACGACGATGTCGTGACCGGCACCGTGATCGAAGTTGTCAAGGGCGGTCTGATCGTGGACATCGGCCTGCGCGGCTTCCTGCCTGCCTCACTGGTCGAGATGCGCCGTGTGCGCGACCTCATGCCCTATGTGGGCAAAGAGTTGGACGCGAAGATCATCGAACTCGACAAGAACCGCAACAACGTGGTTCTATCCCGGCGCGCGTGGTTGGAGCAGACCCAGTCCGAGGTTCGCTCCACGTTCCTCCAGCAGTTGGCCGAGGGCCAGGTCCGTTCCGGCGTGGTCTCCTCGATTGTCAACTTTGGTGCGTTCGTGGATCTCGGTGGCGTTGACGGTCTGGTCCACGTTTCAGAACTGTCCTGGAAGCACATCGACCATCCCAATGAGGTTGTCGAGGTGGGCCAGGAGGTCACCGTCGAGGTGCTGTCGGTCGAGATGGACAGGGAGCGGGTCTCGCTGTCCCTCAAGGCGACTCAGGAAGACCCATGGCAACTGTTCGCCCGTACCCACGCCATCGGCCAGGTGGTGCCCGGCAAGGTCACCAAGCTGGTGCCCTTTGGTGCATTCGTGTCCGTGGACGATGGGATCGAAGGCCTTGTCCACATCTCTGAACTCGCCGTCAGCCATGTTGAGCTGCCCGAACAGGTGGTCAATGTGGGCGACGAGGTGTTTGTCAAGGTGATCGACATCGACCTGGAGCGTCGGCGCATCTCGCTGTCGCTCAAGCAGGCCAACGAGGGCGTGGATCCCGAGGGCGATGAGACAACGTTCGATCCGTCGTTGTATGGCATGACCACCGAATACGACGAGGATGGGAACTACAAGTACCCCGAGGGTTTCGACCCGGTCAGCGCCGAATGGGTGGAGGGCTTCGAAGCCCAGCGCGAGGCCTGGGAGTCCGAATATGCGGCTGCCCAGACGCGGTGGGAGTCTCACAAGCGCCAGGTCGCCCAGGCCAACAAGGCCGCCGAGGAGGCGATCGACGCCGCCAGTGCGCCGAACTACTCCTCAAAGGCTCCGGCCGATGACGGGGAAGGTACCCTCGCCTCCGACGAGGCCCTCGCGGCCTTGAGGGACAAGCTGACCTCGAACTAGCCGGGGGCGCCGTGCTGATAGCGGTAGTCACCGGGGGGCTCGCGGCAGGGAAATCCACTGTCACGGCGTGTCTGTGTGCCCGCGGCGTCACTGTTGTCGATGCTGACGCCGTCGCGCGGGAGGTGGTGGCGGTTTTGCCCGTGATCGTTGAGATCGCCGAGGCCTTCGGTCCCGGCGTGATCACCCCAGACGGTTCGGTGGATCGTCGTGCTCTGGCCGGCGCGGCTTTTGCCGACGATGACGCCCGGTTGCGTTTGGAGGCCATCACCCATCCGCGAATCCGGACCCGCATCGCTGACCTGCTGGCCAAGGCGGCTGCCGCAGGCGAAGGCCTGGCGGTGGTAGACGTCCCGCTGTTCGTGGAGACCGGGGGGAGGGCCGGCCGATTCGGCCACGGGATTGACCAGGTGGTGACCGTCTCCGCGCCGGAAGCGCTCCGCCGCCATCGTGCCGAAGGCCGGGGGATGGACCCTAATGACGTCACCCGGAGGCTCGCCGCCCAGGTCAGCGACCATGAGCGCGAGGCCGTAGCGGACGTGGTGCTCGACGGGTCCGGGAGCCCCGAGGACTTGGTCACTCAGGTAGACGCCTGGCTCGCCGGCATCGTGCCTCAACCCTGGTCGTCTCACGACGAGTAACTCGTGACGGGTCTTTCCCCGTGATTCCCTCAGGCCTGACTACCACTCGACGGTATCGACTCCTGCGAGTCTCGGGCACGTCAATTGGCTCACTCGCCTCAATCGTGTCTATCGACTCCTGCGAGTCTCGGGCACGTCAATCGGCTCACTGACAGGCGTGAACGCTTGACGTTCGCCTCAATCGTGTCTAGGCCCGTTCCACGCGATCCCTTCGGCATCGAGCTGGGCGATGATCGCGTCCATGTGCTTCTCTTGTGCCTGGCTGACAATGTCGTTGAGCGCAACGAAGCGATCCCAGTCTTCCTCGGACGCGCCCTCTGGAGCGTCCATGGCGGGCACGTCGAAACTGATCCATGGCCCCATAGTCAGCGATTGCCACTCGTATTGCTCGCCGTTGGCGAGTTCCCTGACTCGGTCCTCGTCATAGGGCGGGCACGCGACGAGCAGGTCTCGCAGGCCGTCCTCGGTGATCTGCCACGGGAGCTTGAGCGGGGGTGCCTGTGGCTGTTGTCCGTCGAGTACCGGGGCCGGAACGTCGGCCACCTCGGGGAATCCGTTGGCGCGTGCGCACGCCGCGTAGTCGTTGTCGAGGTCCACCTGGGCCTGCTTGAGACGCCGCTCGTCCTCGGGGTTCACGAACGTCACCGGGGCGGTGTAGCCGGATTCGTCGATGCATTGGAGGTAGTCCTCGGTGCGATCGGCTCCGCCAATCCATAGCAGCGTCCGGCCCTCGGCCTCGGCGGCTTCGGCCATCTGTGTGGATTCGTCATCCGATGCGCGGTTGCCCCGTCCGTCGGGCTCCACCCACGCGTATGGCCCTTCGGGTGGCGTGAAATAGACCTTCGACTGCCCGTCGGGTAGGTCATCGACGTTGGCTTCGATGGACTTGTCCGTCAGGCAGGTGGCGAGTGCCTCGGCTCGTTCGCGCTGTGATGCTGCGGCCGCGGAGACATCGGCCTCGGGGATCGGTGAGCCAGAAGGCATCTCCACCTCGTCCGACGAGGTGACATCCTCGGCGTCACCGCATCCGGTCACCAAGAGTCCGATCCCGAGTCCCACTGCGCACCATCGCATCCAGGTCCTACCCATGAGCCGCAACGCTATCGGGCGCGGTGGGGGGGGGTGCAACCGTCCGCTGGTTTCCGGACAAGGCCTCGGCAAAGTCGTGGGATGGGCGGCAGCGGGCGGCGGTGGGTGGATCTGTGGCGGTGAGTGTGGTGCTGGGGGCGGTTGTCGTGTGCTCGTGGTCCTGGCTGCTGGTGCGTTGCGTGCCGTGTGAACCCAGGTGTGGTGATTGTGTGCGAGCAAGATCGGTGACATGGGTGCCCGTCCGATGCTCGAACCGTGCGGCGCCGAAGGTCGCCGAGTTTCACCTTCCAGGCCCAAAACCGCCTGTGGGAGCCCGCAAACATGAAACTCGACGCTCTGGAGGGCCGCATACGGCGTCGAGTTTCACCGGTTGGGGCCGGCATCGCCGGTGGGTGGCCGCAAAGGTGAAACTCGACGGTCTGGAGGGCCCTCTCCTCCGGAGTTTGGGTTTGGGCCGGCATGTCGAGATGTCTTGCGGGCCGATGGCGACCTCTGGTGACCTCGTCGCGGTGGTCCGTGTACGTCATCGTCCGCATGTTCGCCGCGATCATCGCACGTACGTGCACTACGATGGCGTGGTGCGCCCAGTGTTGTCCCTTCAGCGGACCGTCAACCCGTTCCAGGTGGTCTCGTCTTTCTCTCCCTCAGGGGACCAGCCGGAGGCGATCGCGGACTTGGCCCGGCGAATCAACGCCGGAGAGAAGGACGTGGTGCTGCTGGGAGCCACGGGAACGGGAAAGTCGGCGACGGCGGCGTGGCTGATCGAGCAAGTCCAGCGTCCGACCCTGGTGATGGCCCCGAACAAGACCCTCGCCGCGCAGTTGACCAGCGAATTCAAGGAGCTGTTGCCGGGCAACGCCGTCGAATACTTCGTCTCGTACTATGACTACTACCAGCCTGAGGCCTACGTTCCCCAGACCGATACCTATATCGAGAAGGATTCCTCCATCAACGATGAAGTGGAACGCCTGCGACACTCGGCCACCAACTCACTCCTGACCAGGCGTGACACCGTTGTGGTCTCCTCAGTGTCGTGCATCTATGGCCTTGGCACGCCGCAGGAGTATGTGGACCGGATGGTCGGACTGGCGGTGGGGCAAGAGATCGAGTTAGACCAGTTGCTGCGGCAATTTGTCGCGATGCAATACGCGCGCAACGACGTGGCGTTCACTCGCGGAACCTTCCGCGTGCGCGGCGACACGGTCGAGATCATCCCCATGTATGAGGAACTCGCTATCCGGATCGAGTTCTTTGGAGACGAGATCGAATCCCTATCCACGCTACATCCGTTGACCGGACAGGTGATCCGCTCCGAACAGACCGTGGTGGTGTTCCCGGCGTCGCACTATGTGGCGGGCCCTGAGCGCATGGAACAGGCGATCGGCGGCATCGAAGCGGAATTGGCCGAGCGCCTCGCAGAACTGGAGGACGGCGGCAAGCTTCTGGAGGCGCAGCGGCTGCGGATGCGTACCTCCTATGACGTCGAGATGATGCGTCAGATCGGCACTTGCTCGGGGATCGAGAACTATTCGCGGCACATCGACGGCCGTGACCAGGGCACCCCGCCCAACACGCTGCTCGATTTTTTCCCGGAGGATTTCCTCCTCATCATCGACGAATCCCACGTCACCGTGCCGCAGATCGGCGCCATGTACGAGGGTGACATGTCCCGCAAACGAGTGCTCGTGGATCACGGTTTCCGCCTGCCATCTGCGCTGGACAACCGGCCGTTGCGGTGGGAGGAGTTCTTGGACCGCATCGGCCAGACGCTCTTCATGTCTGCGACCCCAGGCCCGTATGAGTTGTCCTTGTCCGATGGCGTGGTAGAGCAAATCATTCGGCCTACCGGGCTGGTGGACCCGGGTGTGGAGGTGCGACCCACGCAGGGGCAGATCGACGATCTCATGCACGAGATCACGCTGCGCACCGAACGGAACGAACGGGTATTGGTGACCACGCTGACCAAGAAGATGGCCGAGGATCTCACCGCTTACCTGGCCGAACACGGCGTTCGCGTCGAGTACCTCCATTCGGAAGTGGACACACTGCGTCGCGTGGAACTGCTGCGCGAACTGCGACTGGGGAAGTTCGATGTACTCGTGGGCATCAACCTGTTGCGCGAAGGATTGGACCTGCCGGAGGTGTCGATGGTGGCCATTCTCGACGCCGACAAGCAGGGCTTCTTGCGATCGGCTACCTCGCTGATCCAGACCATCGGACGGGCGGCTCGTAACGTTTCGGGATACGTGCGGATGTACGCGGACCAAGTCACGCCGGCGATGCGTCAGGCGATCGACGAGACCGATCGGCGTCGCGCCAAGCAGATCGCCTACAACACTGCCCACGGAATCGACCCGGCGCCGTTGCGCAAGAAGATCGCCGACGTCACCGACATGCTGGTCCGCGAGGACGTGGATACCGAGACCCTGTTCGAAACTGGCTATCGGGGAAAGGGACCGGATCGCAAGCACGAGGCGAAGGACAGGCCACCGAGGCGTGGCGCCCCGGGATCGGCCATGGCGGGCGGTCCTGCCGCCGAGGTTGCGGCACTGATCCAGGATCTTTCCGATCAGATGCACGCCGCAGCGGAGGAGTTGAAGTTCGAGGTTGCGGCACGGTTACGCGACGAGATCGCCGACCTCAAGAAGGAATTGCGCCAGCTACGTGACGCGACTATGTAGGCACGGGTTGGTTACGCGAGCCACCCCTGTCAGGCGACCGTCAGGGTGAATCTGGCCTTCTTCGATCCAGCTTGCGCGGTGACGACGGTCCTGCCCACGGCGTGGGCGACGAGTTGGCCATCAGCGTCGATCGTGGCGATTTTGGGTTTGGAGGATGTCCAACGGATGATCGCCCCGGTGGCGGTCCCCGGGCTGACGGTGGCGCCGAGGACAGCCACAGCCCCGAGGGCGAGCTTGGTCTCCTTCTTCGCGATGGTGACCTCCTTGACTTTGACAGCAGTGGTGACCACCCGGACCTTGACCGAGACGCCTGCGCCCCCCGGTGCCGCGAGCTTCAGCGTGCTCGTCCCGAGAGCGCTGCCTTTGATGCGAACCACGGCCGAGGAGTTGAGTTTGGCCCGGAACGATCCGTCGGTAGGCCCCACCATGATCGGGCTGGGCGGCGTGATCGCCACATGATCGTTGGAGGTGCGCCAGGTCACGACCTCGCTGTCGGTCGGGAAGGTGCCGCGCACGATGACGGGCAGAGACACGCTGCGTCCCTTCACCACCCGAATGGTCCGCACGGGTGTCGTGATCGCGTCGACCACTACGGCGGGACGCGTGTCGTCGCCCACCGTGACACCACCCCCGGTGCGGGTGGGCGCTGGGGCGGGAGCGGCATCGGCGGGCGTAGCGATGGTGGGGGATGTGGGGCCGATGCTCGGCAGCGCAGGGGAGTTAGCCGTGGCTGGGGACCCGCCCAGGGTGATTCCGGCCACCATGAGGGCCAGCGAGATGAGGCACGCCGCGCCGTGCGGTGAACCCATCATGGCAATCGCTCGGTATGGTGACATCGCAGGCCTCCCTGGGCTTGGCCGCCCTCGGGGGTGCGGTGCCCGGCGAGCCGAGCGGCCTCAAACACTGTAGACCTCCCATCGGTGCGCCATCGTGCCTGAAAGTCCCGGTCGCTCGGACGTGGGGACGAACCTCTATCATGGGCGTTCGGACCGGCGAGACGAAGCGAGGAGCGCTCATGGATGTACCCCTGTGGGTGTGGGGTGCGTCCGTTGTTGGCGTTGTGGCGCTGATCGCGTTTGACATGGTGGTCCACGTCCGCTCCCCTCACGTGCCCACCATGGGCGAGACCGCGCGCTGGCTCGGCTTCTATGTGAGTCTCGCGGCCGTGTTCGGAGTGGCGATGGGGCTGGTGTGGTCGTGGCCGCATGCGGGGGAGTACTTCGCGGGCTACATCACCGAGGAATCCCTGTCGTTCGACAACATGTTCGTGTTTCTCCTGATCATCACCCGATTTGCTGTCCCCAGGGTCGAGCAGTCCACGGTGCTGCTTGTCGGCATCGCCATCGCCTTGGCGCTGCGGGCGGCGCTCATCATCGCGGGCGCAGCGGCCATTTCGGCCTTTTCGTGGGTGTTCTTCCTGTTTGGCGGTTTCCTTCTCTATACGGCGGCCACGTTGGTGCGGGGTAAGAAAGACAAACCCGCGGACGATGACGCCGCTGGCGACCCCTGGCTTGTTCGCCTTGTGAGGCGGCTGGTTCCGACCACCGGAGAGTTTCATGGCGGCCGATTGACCGTCGTGGTGGACGGGCGGCGCCACGTGACGCCGATGCTGCTGGTCATGGTGGCGATCGGATCGGTCGATGTGCTGTTCGCGCTCGATTCGATTCCAGCGATCTTCGGATTGACCAAGGAGGCATACATCGTCTTCATGGCGAACGCCTTCGCGCTGATGGGGCTGCGCCAGCTGTACTTCCTCTTGGACGGGTTGCTCGGCCGGCTCGTCTACTTGCACATCGGGCTTGCGGTGATTCTGGCGTTCATTGGCGTCAAGCTCATCGCGGAGGCGCTGCACACCAACGAGCTACCGTTCTTGGGTGGGGGGCGTCCCATCGAATGGGCACCGGAGATTCCCATCCCGGTCTCCCTTGGGGTGATTCTCGGGACTCTGGCTGTGGTGACCGTGGCGAGTCTTGTCAAGACTCGGCGGTCTGGGGCGCGGTGATGGCCTGGTGACCGATCGTCTGGTGGTGCGTGGGGCGCGGGAACACAATCTCAAGAACGCGGATGTGGACTTGCCACGCGACGCGCTGATCGTCTTCACCGGCCTGTCGGGATCGGGGAAGTCATCGTTGGCGTTCGACACGATCTTCGCCGAGGGACAGCGTCGCTACGTCGAGTCGCTGTCCAGTTACGCACGCCAGTTTCTCGGCCAGATGGACAAACCGGACGTGGACTTCATCGAGGGGCTCAGCCCGGCCGTGTCGATCGATCAGAAGTCCACCAACCGCAATCCGCGTTCGACCGTGGGCACCATCACCGAGGTGTATGACTACCTGCGGCTGTTGTTCGCGCGGGCTGGCACGCAGTACTGCCCTCAATGCGGTGAGCGGGTGACAGCCCAAAGCGCCGAGCAGATCGTGGACCGGCTGTTGGAACTGGAGGAGGGGACCCGATTCCAACTGCTCGCGCCGGTGATCAGGGGACGCAAGGGAGAGTACTCCGAACTGTTCCGCGAACTGGCCTCCCGAGGCTTCGCGCGTGTACGCGTGGATGGGCAGGTAGAGCAGTTGGCAGCGCCACCGACCTTGGAGAAGAAGCTCAAACACACGATCGAGGTTGTGGTGGACAGGCTGGTGGTGCGGGAGTCGGCGCGTCGGCGCATCACCGATTCGGTCGAGACCGCCGTGGAGTTGGCGGACGGGCTGGTGGTGACTGAATTCGTCGATATGCCCAGCGACGCCGAGGGGCGCGAGAGGCGCTTTTCCGAACGCCGGGCGTGCCCCAACGACCACCCCTTGACGCTGGAGGAGATCGAACCGCGAACCTTCTCGTTCAACGCGCCCTATGGCGCCTGTCCGGAGTGCACGGGGATTGGGACGAGGCTGGAAGTCGACCCGGACTTGGTGGTTCCCGATCCGTCGCTTTCGCTGGCGGAAGGCGCCGTGGCGCCGTGGTTCCAGACCTCGTGGGAGTACTTCGAGCGTGTGCTGCGGGGGTTGGCGGAGGATCTGGGATTCTCGATGGACGTGCCGTGGCGAGCTCTGCCTGAGCGTGCCAAGGACGCGGTGCTGTATGGGCGTGACTACCGCGTCCACGTGCGCTATCGCAACCGCTGGGGGCGCGAGCGCGCCTACACCACGGGATTCGAGGGAGCCATTCCGTTTCTCGAGCGTCGTCATTCCGAGACCGAGTCGGAGTGGAGTCGCGACCGCTATGAGGGGTTCATGCGAGAGATTCCTTGCCCGGTGTGTCGGGGATCGCGCCTCAAGCCCGAGGTGCTGGCCGTACGGGTGGGAGACAAGTCGATCGCCGATGTCTGCCAGCTGCCGATCGCGGATTGTCGGGCTTTTCTGGGATCGCTGGAGTTGGGCGAACGCCAGCGCGCCATCGCCGCGCAGGTGCTCAAAGAGATCGATGCTCGTCTACGGTTCCTGCTCGACGTGGGACTCAGCTATCTCTCGTTGGCACGGCCAGCCGCCACGCTCTCCGGTGGGGAGGCGCAGCGGATCCGGCTCGCCACTCAGATCGGATCGGGTTTGGTGGGGGTGTTGTACGTGTTGGACGAACCGTCCATTGGCTTGCACCAGAGGGACAACCATCGACTTATTGCCACGCTGACCCGGTTGCGCGATCTGGGGAACACGCTCATCGTCGTGGAACACGATGAGGACACCATCCGGGCCGCCGATTGGATTGTCGATATTGGACCGGGTGCGGGGGAGCAGGGGGGGCGGATTGTCCACTCGGGCGATGTGGCGGGCCTGGTCGGCAACCCCGAGTCGATCACCGGGGACTACCTCGCCCACAGACGCGAGATCGCGACACCCGCACAGCGCCGACCGGTTACTCCCGGACGAGAAGTGACCGTGGTGGGGGCGCGCGAACACAACTTGACAAGCATCGACGTGTCGTTCCCGCTCGGCTGCCTGATCGCCGTCACCGGGGTGTCCGGCTCGGGCAAGTCCACGCTGGTCAATTCGATCCTGTACAACGTGCTGGCCAACCAGCTCAACGGCGCGCGCCACGTGCCCGGGAGACATTCGCGCGTCCTCGGATTGGAGCATCTGGACAAGGTGGTCCACGTGGATCAGGGGCCGATCGGGCGGACCCCCAGGTCTAATCCAGCCACCTACACCGGGGTGTGGGATCACATCCGCAAGTTGTTCGCAGCGACCTCGGAAGCGAAACTCCGTGGCTACAAACCGGGACGGTTCAGTTTCAACGTCAAGGGTGGGCGCTGCGAGGCGTGCTCGGGGGACGGCACCCTCAAGATCGAGATGAACTTCCTTCCCGATGTCTATGTGCCCTGTGAGGTCTGTCATGGTGCCCGGTACAACCGAGAGACCCTTGAGGTCCACTTCAAGGGCAAAACCGTGGCGGACGTGCTGGCGCTTCCCATCGATGAGGCGGCCGAGTTCTTCCACGCTATTCCCGCCATCGCACGGCACCTCGACACGTTGGTCAATGTCGGGTTGGGGTATGTCCGGTTGGGTCAGCCGGCCCCGACGCTCTCGGGTGGGGAGGCTCAGCGCGTCAAACTCGCCAGCGAACTGCAACGCCGGTCCACCGGACGGACCGCCTACGTCCTGGACGAGCCCACCACCGGGCTCCACTTCGAGGACATTCGCAAACTCCTGGGAGTCCTGCAAGGCCTCGTCGACAAGGGGAACACCGTCATCGTCATCGAGCACAATCTCGATGTCATCAAGAACGCGGACTGGGTGATCGATCTCGGACCGGAAGGCGGATCGGCCGGCGGGCGTGTCATCGCCACTGGACGTCCGGAGGACGTTGCGGGGATGTCTGCCTCATTCACGGGGCAGTTCCTGGCACGGGTCCTGGGGTCTCGCTGAAGACCGGTGTGAGACATCACTCAGGTGCCCGCCCGGCCGGTGCAGGGGGTAGGCTCGGCAGATGGCTTTTTCCCGAACAGATTCGTTTGTGTGGATTGATGGCCGCATTGTCGCTGCTGGCGAGGCGACCGGGGTGTCGGTGTTCGACCACGGGTTCATCGTGGGCGATGGTGTCTTCGAGGCGATCCGCCTCGATCACGGGCGTCCCCTCGCCCTTGGTCTGCACCTCGACCGGTGGCAGCGTTCCGCGGCGGGTCTGGGGCTGGTCCCACTCGATCGGGAGGCCGCGGAGCGGTGCGTCGCCGAGGTGCTCGACGCCAATCGGCATGTCCTGGACGGTTCGCATGACATCCTGCGTCTTACCTACACGGCCGGTCCGGGTTTCCTCGGTAGCCCGCGTGAGGCCGGCACTGTTCCCACCATGGTGGCGGCCGTGACCTCAGGGCACGTCCCGGAACCGGCCACCAGTGTCATCACCGTGCCGTGGCCCCGCAACGAACGTGGAGCGTTGGCTGGGCTCAAGACCACGTCATACGGCGAGAACGCGATGGCCTTGGCTCATGCTCGCGCCGCCGGGGCGAGTGAGGCGATCTTCGCCACCACCACGGGCCGTCTGTGTGAGGGAACGGGGTCGAACATCTTCATCGTGCGCGATGGGTTGGCGCTGACTCCGCCTTTGGATGATGGCGTGCTCGCGGGAATCACCCGCATCCTGGTCATGCAGCAGAACGCTGTGACGCAGCAGTCGGTGCCGTTGGCGTCGCTCGCCGATGCGGACGAGGCCTTCCTTACCTCAACCGTCAGGGATGTCCAGGCGGTCACTCAGGTGGACGGGAAGGCGATTGGCGATGGTCAGATCGGCCCAGTGACGCGCGCGGCAATGGAGCGCTTTGCCGCTGCTGCTCCCACACACCTGACGTAGCGAATGTCGACTCACGGGAGTCTCGGGCACGTCAATCGGCTCACTATCAAGCGTGAACGCTTGACGTTCGCCTCAATCGTGTCTAGTACTACAGTCGGGTTTCGGGGTTTGACCTGCGTGTCTGGGGGTGTGGAGGGGGCCGCCGGGGCATGATCTGGGTTTGTGAAGACTCTGATTCGGGCCTCGGCGGCCTGTCGTCCC